>JBAQYV010000174.1:0-32631 GCA_049790315.1 Candidatus Acidiferrales bacterium
AGCCCTCAAAACGAACCCGACATTTCACAGAGCTATCAGTCGGCTCTTTGGAGTGGGCAGCAGTTCCATGATTTCGTGCCTTTTCTGTCTTCTGCGCTTTCGGCGGGCGGTTTCGGTGCCGTGAAAATTATAATTCCCGAAAATTCAGGGTGGTCTAGTTCGTACGATGGGTTCGCGAGCACCACGATGACGGATGCGGCCGTGGCTCCTGAAGTGGGAATTCTGGCGCAGCACGGCTACATTGGGAACAACACGATCGTCGCGCCGACCAACTACGGATATGGGCAGCATGTCTGGATGACCGAGAACAGCGACAACACATCTCCCAGCTATGACGGAAGTATGACGGATGCATTGGCATGGGCTGGCAGAATCCACAGCTATCTTGTCACGGCACAGGTGAGCGCATATGTGTGGTGGTACCTCTCCGACATGCCCGAACAAGGCGGTGGCACCGACAACTCGGCTCTTACCGATATAAACGGTAATATCCCGCTGCGCGCCTACGTTACCGGGAACTGGAGCAAGTTCGTGCGGCCGGGCTGGCATCGGGTCGATGTCACCAACACGGGAACTCTGCTGGTTACCGCCTTTGAGAGCGCGGATGGTACCCAATCAGCGGTAGTAGTGGTGAACAGCGCATCGTCGGACAGCCCACAGGTGTTTAGCGTGGGGACGGAGATGGGAACTTCGGTTGTTCCGTGGATCACCTCGGCATCACAGCTACTCGTGCAGCAGCCCGCGGTAGCGATCAGCAATGCTTCCCTGGCTTACACGGTTCCCGCAAATACGGTAGTCACATTTGTTGGTCAAACGTCGAATTGAGTGTGATTCGCGCGTAAACCAAAAGAAATTGGACCGGTGCGCGAGCGGATTGGTAGGGTGTTTGTGATGCAATTCAGGAGGCCGTTCAGCGAAGATGACGGGAACTTGTGCGAAGGGTGCTTCTGGTACTCGCGCCAAGGCAGTTAACCGATGACCCCCAAAGTGTCCGGATTGGTTTTGTCGGCATCCTCCACCTGCTTGCGTTCCACCCTCAATATCTAGTTTGGTTTGCCACCATAGTATCTGATCTCGCTACGCCAACCGAAATTGAATGATTGCTCGCAAACGGGTTCGGGTAATAATCTAACGCCACACAATTCACGCCGATCGAGCAGTGCCCGGCAGGAGGCGCCATAAGCATGAAGGGTGTAGTGCTTGCGGGAGGGACCGGCAGCCGCCTTAATCCGCTTACCCGCGTTACGAATAAGCACCTCCTCCCCATCTTCAATAAGCCGATGGTCTACTACCCCATTCAAACTCTCGTCAATGCCGGGATTGAAGAGATTCTACTTGTCACCGGCGGAAAGAATGCTGGTGATTTTTTGCGGTTACTGGGAAATGGTCACGATTTTGGATTGAAGCATTTGAACTACACCTACCAGGAAGGTGAAGGTGGTATTGCCGAAGCGCTCGGTCTGGCGGAATACTTCGCCAGCGGGGAGCCGATCTGCGTGATTCTCGGTGACAACATTATTGAGACCAATGTCCGGCAAGCGGTGGAAGGTTTCAAAAATCAGAAAGAAGGCGCGAAGATTCTGCTCAAGGAAGTAACCGACGCCTCGCGATTCGGCGTGGCGGAAATCCGCGGGGAGCGGGTCATTGGCATCGAAGAGAAGCCCAAGTCTCCGAAGTCCAATTATGCCGTCATCGGGGTCTACCTTTACGACGCGACCGTATTCGAGAAAATTCGCCGTCTGAAACCTTCAGGCCGCGGCGAGCTCGAAATCACGGACGTGAACAACTTCTATATCGAAGAAGGAAAACTTACTTATGAAGTGCTGGCTGGTTGGTGGACGGACGCCGGCACGTTTGAATCCCTGTTACGCGCCAACACTCTGGTTGCCAAGACCGACGCTAATAAGATGATCGCCGCGGATCCGAAGCTTCTCGACAGAGACTCTCGATGAAAATTTTGGTGACGGGCGGCGCTGGATTTATCGGGTCCAATTTTATTCAATATGCGCTTGGCCTGGGCCAACGCTACTCGGTTGTGAATTACGATAAGCTGACCTACGCGGGAAATCTTGCAAACCTCGATTCGGTCGCGGCCAATGCCCAATATCAATTTGTGAAAGGTGATGTCTGCGACGCGATTGAGGTCGAGGGTGCGATGAAGGGTTGCGACGCCGTCGTTCACTTTGCCGCGGAATCCCACGTTGACCGGAGTATTTACGAGCCGGCAGATTCGATCGAGACCAACGTCAAAGGTACATTCATCTTATTGCAGGCCGCGCGAAAACTGAATGTCGCCCGCTTCGTTCACATCTCGACCGACGAAGTTTACGGCGACATGCCGCCAGGGTCCTCTGCGGACGAAAATTCATCACTACAGCCCAGTAGCCCATATTCCGCTTCGAAAGCGGCGTCGGACTTGCTCGTCCGTTCCTACGTGCGCACCTACGGGTTTCCCGCGCTCATCACCCGGTCCTCCAATAACTACGGACCGTATCAGTTTCCGGAAAAGTTCCTGCCGCTAATGATCACAAATGCGTTGGACGATAAGCCGCTGCCGATCTATGGCGACGGCAAACAGGAACGTGAATGGTTGCACGTTGAAGATAACTGTCGTGGCATTTTCGCCGTTCTCGAACGGGGCCGTGTCGGCGAGGTCTATAACATTGGCGGTCTCGACGCGGAAGAAAATCTGACCATGGCGCGCCGGCTACTTCGTTTAACTGGGAAAGACGAATCGTTGCTCACTTATGTGAAAGATCGTCCCGGCCATGATCGGCGCTACGCCTTGAATTGTCACAAAATGGAGCGCGAGCTCGGTTGGCAACCCGCCACATCGCTCGACGAAGGTTTGCGCCAAACAATTGATTGGTACAGGAATAACCTGGATTGGTTGGCTGGTGTCCGCGGCGGAGGCTATCGCTCTTATTACCAAAAATATTATGAGAATCGCGATGCGTCTTTACGTGCTATCGGAAACGCGGATTCGGGAACTCGTTAGATCTGACGGCAATGTAAGCGCATTTCCAATCGCACTCGAAAGGCCGCGTCCCCGCAGTCCAAACGCTCAGGAGAAATAGATACGTTGCAGCGAATCGACACAACCTTGCCTGAAGTCTTCGAACTGCGGCCCAAGATTTTTAGCGATGCTCGCGGCTTCTTCATGGAGACCTATCACGCTGGAAAGTTTGCGGATTTGGGAATTGTCGAATCGTTCGTTCAAGACAACCAATCCCAATCGTCGAAGAACACGCTGCGCGGTCTTCACTACCAGTTGCATCATCCACAGGCCAAACTCTGTCGCGTAGTTGAGGGCGAAGCCCTGGATGTCGTGGTGGATATTCGATTTGGTTCGACACATTTCGGCAAATCGACAAGTGTCCATCTCTCCGCAAAAGAACAAAATCAGATTTATATTCCCGCTGGATTCGCACACGGATTTCTTGCTCTTAGCGACGGCGTCCAATTTCTCTACAAGTGCAGCGATTTCTATGATCTGTCCGACGAGCGCGGAATTTTGTGGAGCGACCCCAGTCTCAACATTTCGTGGGGTGTCGCTGATCCTCTGGTTTCCGAGAAAGATTCGAAATATCCCCGACTAATCGACGTTCTTCCTGAGTTTTTGCCGCGGTTTTCCGGAAAATGAAACCCAAGATCCTTCTCACCGGCAAAAGCGGCCAAGTCGGCAGGGAACTCGAACTCTTGCTGCCGCGCGTGGGCGAAGTCATTGCGCTGGATCGCCAGCAGTTAGATTTCACAAATCCGGCGGACATTCGTCGAATCATCCGCGACGTCCGTCCGCAGATAATCGTTAATGCCGCTGCATACACTGCCGTCGATCTGGCCGAACAAGAAGAAGCAACAGCGCGCGCAATCAACGCTCACGCTCCCGCAGTGCTTGCCGAGGAAGCCATGAAAATAGGCGCCGCTCTCATCCATTACTCGACGGACTATGTATTCGACGGATCGAAACGCACCCCGTATGAAGAGGCCGATCCGCCGAGTCCCGTCAATGTCTATGGAAGGACAAAAATCGCAGGTGAACAATCTATCCGCGAAACTGGTGTGCCGCACCTGATCTTCCGGACGGAGTGGGTATACGCCAAACAAGGTCGCAATTTTCTGCTCACGATTTTGAAGCTCGCGACGCAGCGTGAGGAATTGAGGGTCGTGTCCGATCAAATCGGCACGCCCACATCGGCTCGCGAGATCGCGCAGGCAACAACTGAAATTCTGGGCCGGATTTTCGCGACGCACGAGAATCATCTAGCTTGGCCCGATGTCGCTGGCACGTATCACATGACGGCGGCCGGCGAAACAAACTGGTGCGAATTTGCGAACGCGATCCTGGAGGAGGCATCGCAAGTGGACCCGCCGGCCGCGTGGCTAGTGACGGCCGCCGGTGCGCGGCCACGGATCGCGAAACAAGTTACACCTGTGCGGTCTGATGAGTACCCTGCCGCCGCCCGCCGCCCTCCGTACTCTGTGCTCTCCAACTCTCGTCTGGCGCAAGTATTCGGAGTGCGGCTTCCTGATTGGCGCGCGCAACTGCACCGTTTTTTCACCAGCACCTAGCGCTTTGAGGGACCAAGTTAGGGTAATTTCTCTAACCTGCGGGTGCGCTCACCATGGCCTGATTACCACGGGAGATTCGGAGGGAAGGGTGTCTTTTGCGTGAGCGACTACGGTATGGTCACGGAAACGGGAGTTGAGAAGGCGCTCTCGATATTGTTGGAACCCACAGATGTTACAGCGTATATGTAAGTTTGGCCTGACGCCACTGTCGAATCCTGATAGCTAGTCGACGAAACAATGGCGTCCGTCAACTTGGAAAGCTGATTGTCCGCCGGCGCGCTGCGATAGACATAATATCCGACTACTGTAGAAACGCTAGGGTTCCAACTCAGCGCGACCGTATTCTGCGTGGTGGCAGCGCCATTGCCGGAAAGTCCCACCTGCACTGGCGGAGCGTTGCTCGTCACAATCAAATTGCCGGTGGCCAGGCCCGTCACCGTCGGGCTGAAATTCACCGCGACGGTCACTGATTGGTTCGGCGCAAGCGTAACCTCCGGCGCATCGTTCACGGCGAAAGCAACTCCTCCCGCGGAGACGGACGAAATGCTAACGGCGGAGTTTCCAGTATTCGTCAGCGTAACAGTCTGAGTCGTGGCCGCTCCAACCGGGGCATTTCCAAAACTGACTGAAGAGGAACTCACGGTGAGTTGAGCGAGTGCGGCACCCACCGTCGCGCTCAGACCAATTGTCATCGGGGAGGCAGGTGCATTGCTTGCAACCACCAATGTCCCGAAGACTCCGCCGGGTTTCGTCGATTCGAAGGTCACCACAAGAGACGCGCTCTGTCCCGCAGCCAATTGAAGTGGCAGCGAAATCCCAGTTGCGCCATATCCGTTTCCCGTCGTGGCAACTTGCGTCACGATCAAGTCAGTCGATCCGACATTCGACAAAAGCACCGTCTGAGTGTAATTCACGCCCACGAGCACATTTCCGAATGCCACCGCTGATGGTGTCGCCAGAACTGGTACTGGCATCACTTGGCTCGCTCTTAGGGCGGCTGCATTGTCGCTCCGCGCGACAAGCGAAGTTGAGTTCGTTTGCGATTGAAATCTCCCCAGCGACTCCGTGTAGCTGATGCATCCCGAGAGATTGAGCAATCCCACGAAGAAAAGGCCCAGGCAGAATTTTGATCGGAATGAAGTACGTCCAGAAAATTTCAATTCAGAATTCTTAGAGCGCCGCGAGATCTCGCGTATTGGTTGGGGCACCACGCGGCGGAAATTATCGACGAAGAGCGCCGCGAAGTCTAGTGGAGAACATTTGGAAAGATCGAGATCGGGTTCCAAAAAAGAAGCGCTTTGTTACATTTCTGTGACAGGCCGACGCTATGTGTCCGAGTACCATCCAGGTTCTTTCGTTGCGTCGATCTCTTGATTCTACTTGCTGCCGAACCCTTACGGAACGATCGCTGTCGCTGGGCTTGAGAACGTGCTTTCGTTGCCGTTGTTATCAACCGCGGTGACCACGTAGTAGTAAGTCTGGCCGGCAGAAACGGTCGTGTCGGAATATTGCTCGGCCGAGACAGCTGCGGATGGATTCAACTTCGCATACCCAGAACCCAGCGTTGTCGAACGGTACGCGTAGTATCCGACCACGTCAGTGGACGTGCTGGCGGTCCACGCGAGCGCCACAGAGAACTGAGCCCCGGTGCCCGAAAGTGGAATTTGGAGCGTTGCTGCGTTGCTGGTAACTGTGATGCTGGCGCCGGAGACAGTTCCTGTCGTGGTCGGATCGAAAGTGACTGTCAGTGTCGCCGTTTGAGTCGGCATCAAGGTCACGCCGCTTGACACACCGCTTACGCTGAATCCCGCGCCTGCAACAGACACACTCGAGATTGTGACGTTGGAGTTGCCCGTGTTGGTCAGCGTCGTTGTGAGGGGTGTGCTGGTGTTCACATTGACGCTGCCAAAGCTTAGTGTCGTCTGGCTGGCTGACAATAGGGTGGTTTCCGTGACGGATGTTCCGCTCAATGGAATCGCATACTGTGCGGGCGAGCCGTTCGACATGAGTACGATGGATCCGCTGACCGGCGTTCCTGACGCTGTAGTCGGTGTGAACACTGCATCGAAGGTCGCGCTGCTGCCAGCGGCGATCGTTGTCGATGTAGAAAGTCCCGTTACACTGAACCCGGTGCCGGTCACGTTGATCTGCGAGAAGGTCAGGGTGGCGTTTCCGGTGTTCTTGAGAAGGATACTTTGGGAGCTGTTGCTACCGACGACCACGCCGGTGAAAGTTGCCGACGTCGGAGTTGCAGATACCACGGGCTGAAGCCCGGTTCCGCTCAGAGCGATTGTCGCCGGTGAGTTGGGCGCATTGCTGCTGATCAAGATGCTACCTGCGGGGCTTCCAGCGGCCGTTGGTGTAAACGTTGCGGTAAAAGTTGCATTTTCTCCCGCGGTGATAATTTTGCCCGCGGACAAACCGCTGATGCTGTAGCCGGTTCCCGAAGCGCTGGCCGCGGAAATTGTCAGCGAGGCATTCCCCTTATTGGATAAGGTGATTGTCTGGGGGTTATTGCTGCCCACTGTGACGTTCCCAAAGCTCACGCTCGCGGGGCTCACCGTTAGCTGGGCTTGTGTTTGCGTCGCCGTTCCGCTCAGCACCATCGAGAGTGTGGAATTCGAAGCGTTGCTTGTGATCGCAATCGAACCGCTCGGGCTCCCGGCGGAAGTCGGTGCGAATACGGCATTGAAAGATGCGCTTTGGCCGGGATTGATCACCTGGCCCGCGGACAAACCGCTGATGCTGTAACCAGTCCCAGACGCGATCGCTGCTGAAATTGTCACGCTAGCCGTCCCGGTATTGGTGAGGGAGATCGGCAAAGTAGATGTTGTGTTAATCAGGATGCTGCCGAAACCTACTGTCGCCGGAGTTGGTGAAAGCGTCCCTTGCGCCCCAGTTCCGCTCAGAGCGATCGTGGCTTGTGAATTAGAGGCGTTGCTGCTGATCGAAATACTTCCCGCCGGGCTGCCAGTTGTCGTGGGCGCAAATTTCGCGGTGAAAGTCATGTTTTTGCCGGCGGCAATAACTTGGCCTGCCGCCAATCCGCTGGCGCTGTAGCCCGTTCCTGCGACGCTAGCCGCGGAAATCGTTATTGAAGTGTTTCCCGTGTTGTTTAGGGTGACCGTCTGCGTGCCATTGCTGCCCAACGCGACGTTACCAAAGTTCACGCTTACTGGACTGATTGTCAACTGCGGTGGGGTTTGCGTTGCCGTTCCCGTAAGAGCGATTGAAACTTGCGAAGTCGATGCGTTGCTTGCGATCGTAACGGCGCCGGTTGGACTCCCGGTGGACGTTGGTGTGAACGTTGCGTTGAACGGTGCATTCTGGCCCGCGCCAATCACTTGTCCGGCGGACAACCCGCTGATGCTGAAGCCGGTACCCGAAGCACTGGCCGTTGAGATTGTTACGCTGGCTGTTCCGGTGTTGCTGAGCGTGATCGGAACAGACATGTTGCTCCCCACCTGTACGCTGCCGAAGCTGACAGCGCCTGTACTCGGCGTGAGGGCCCCAACCGCTGGATCCTGAACCTGGGCTTTTGTTCCCGACGACGCGCTCGTGACTCCAGCGCAGCTCGAAAGCCCAGCGAGGGCTACCAGCACAGCCAGGATTGCGGCTAGCGGAAAGTTACTGCGGACGCTGCCTTTGCCCCTGGCGGCTGGGGCGACGATTGCTTGGGTCCTGGATTGGCCGTATGAATTCATCACACGTCTAGTCTAGGAACCAGACAGACTGGCTATCTACTGGTCAGAGGACCGAAGAACGGTCAGGCGACGTTGCCTGTTCGACTCCGCACGCCCCGCTGCTCGTAGGTCCTGACGCCTGACCTTCGGGCCGGTTCGCTGTAGCGGCGTATTCTAAAGAGGGGTAAGGCTTTAGCTGATTCCTCGGTGGGGGAAGCTCTCGCTCATATAAGCTGATCTTGGGTTGCCGCTTGACGTCCCAATCTCATGCTAGACTGACGCTACCAAACCCAAGAAAATCGCCTTCGGCACCCGGTCTGTGCGGGGCGCGGTGCTTCGAATGAACAAAAAGACTCTGGCCCGTCCGAAACACGTTCTCGCATGGCCGGTCTGGTCGAATCGGGTACTACTTCTCGCGCTGGCGGGGATATTTTTCCTAACGCTTTACCCGTTTCGATTCGCGTCGCGCGAACTGCCGGTGGCTCACGCGTCTCCCTTCCTTCTCGGTGGCATTGCGAAGCACGGCCTGTCACTCGACATCCTGCTCAATATCTTGCTCTTCATACCGTTTGGGTTTGGGGTCACGGGGAAGCTGCGCGACCGCCGATGGCTACGCGAAACGACTTTCTTCGCCGCTTGGATTGCCGGTTTCGTTCTCTCCTACGGCATTGAGTTTACCCAGCAATACATCCCGACGCGCCAGTCCAGATGGGAAGACGTCTTAACGAATAGCACAGGAGCAATTGCGGGCTTCGTTCTGTTCGAGTTGTGCGGCAAGTCTCTCACCCGGTGGGCCTCGACTGTAGAAGGCGCGCTTCGCGCGGTATTTACGCTTCGCCGAGCTGTCCTGGTTCTTCCTGTTTATTTTGCGATGTGGTTTGCGCTCACCGTCGCCCTGCAAAAGCAGACGAGTTTGACGAATTGGGATTCAGCATCCGTTCTCCGAATCGGCAACGATTCCGCGGAATCTGCGAGATCGGCATGGGAGGGATCTGTTTCCCGGTTGCGGGTGTGGAATAGGGCTTTACCCAACGATCTCGCGCGCTCATTGACGTCTGGAGAGACGCCACCCGGTTCCAAATCAGGCCTACTGGCATCTTATGATTTTCGTGCTGCGCAGCCATTCCGGGATCAGATGCAATTTCTTTCTGACCTTTCCTGGATTCCCGCTCCACCCCTCGATTCGGCGTCAAACGGAGCCGCGCTGGACGGAGAATCGTGGTTGCGTTCGCAGGCTCCAGTCTCAAATCTGGTCGAGTCTCTGCGGAAAACCAATCAATTCTCTATAGAACTTGTTTGCACTCCAGCGGATTCTACCGGCGTTGATAGTGAGATCGTTTCGATTTCATCCGCGCCAGACTTCAACGATTTGTACGTCGCGCAGCAGGACTCAAAATTGATCTTTTGGCTCCGCAATCCAATCACTGCCGGCCATGCGCGGTTGGCGTGGCCGATTCCAGGAACGTTCGCCGCCGGCCAGCATCGCGACATTCTTTTTTCGTACGACGGCTCAAACATTTCCGTCTATATCGATGGCACAAAACAGCGCGTCGCCTACGAACTCGGACCGGGAACGGTCCTGGCCGAACTAATCCATAGAGTTAAACCAGCCGAGCTCAACGGCTACGCGTTCATTTACGATGCCCTGATTTTCTTCCCGGCCGGAGTGCTCATCGGAATCTCCGCAGTTCCACTCGGGTGGCGGAATCTATCAGCGTCGTTGTTACTGACAGTCGAATTTATTTTAGCGTCGTGGTTACTCGATCGAATTTTGTGGCATGGAAGCGGCCGGCCCGTCTCCCTGAGAGCTATCCTGATCTCCCTGACTCTGGCTGCTGTGGGCATCTTGTGGATCAACGCGGACCGCGGAAGCGCCTCTGCAGGAGATTGATCAGCGATCAAATTCTGGCCCAGTACGCCCGCCACACGTCGTTTCGCATATAATCGTATGCTCGCGCCGGGCCCTCGGCTCGAAACGCGCGACCACTGCGAAATCGAGGCCGATCCTATGATTCTTGACACCAACGGCATCCAGAAAATTCTCCCGCATCGCTATCCCTTCCTGATGGTCGACGCCATTCTTGAAATGGAGCGCCTGAAGCGAATCGTGGGAATCAAGAACGTCAGCATCAACGAATACTATTTTCAGGGTCATTTCCCCGGCAAACCCATCATGCCTGGCGTTCTGATCATAGAGGGCATGGCGCAAACCGGTGGCTTGCTGTTGCTGCTCGAAGTGCCCGACCGCGAAAGCAAGTTGCTTTACTTCGTGGCTGTGGACGAAGCCAGGTTTCGTCGGCCCGTTGTGCCTGGCGATCAGTTGCGCATCGAAATGACCGTACTTGCGTGGCGTCCCTCATTCTGCAAACTCCGAGGCATCGCCACAGTAAATGGCGAACCGGCGGCTGAAGCTACGTTGATGTGTAAGATGGTGGACCGCGAGCAGGCCGAAGCCGCCGCGGCGAAGCCCAAGGTCGAAGTGGAAGCTAAACCATGAGCGAGATTGATCCCCGGGCCGCGGTCTCGCCGCGCGCCTGCTTGGGTGCCGATGTGCGCGTTGGTGCATTCGCCGTAATCGGCGACGAGGTTGAGTTGGGCGGCGGTTGCGTCGTGATGCCGAACGCGGTGCTACAAGGCCCTGCGCGCATCGGCAAACGCAACATTTTCCATCCGTGTTGCTCTGTGGGTGGCGATCCTCAGGATTTGAAGTTCGCCGGAGAGCGCACCGAATTAGTGGTTGGCGACGAAAACACGTTTCGTGAATTTGTCACTGTCAATCGCGGCACGGGCGCGGCCGGCGGCGCCACGCGCATCGGAAGCCACAACTTATTCATGGCATACGCGCACGTGGCGCACGATTGCAATGTCGGCGATCACACGATCTTTGCCAACGGTGCGACGCTGGCAGGCCACGTCGACGTGCACGACTGCGCCACCGTCGGCGCCTACTGCACGATCCACCAGTTCACTCGCATCGGCCGCTATGCCTACATCGGCGCGCTGACCGCGCTGGTCAAAGACGCTCCGCCATTTTCGCTGATCGTCGCCGAACGCGAGGTCCACTGCTACGGCCCTAATTCGGTCGGCATCGGTCGCGCAGGATTCGGACCTGAGCGCACGCAAGCCATCGAACGCGCATTTCGTTTGCTGCTCCGCGCGAAGCTCAACACAACGCAGGCCGTCGCTGAGCTGCGCGCAAAATTCGCGGATTCGCCCGACGTGCGGGAGCTCATCGAATTCATCGAAACGTCCAAGCGTGGCGTGATCAAGTAACCGTGCCAATGACGACTCCAATTCAGCAAGCTCCTTCCGCTTCGCCCGCTGGTTCCGCGGGCTGGGGTCTAATTGCGGGGAATGGGCGCTTCCCGTTCTTGGTGTTGGAAGCGGCGCGCAGCCAGGGAATTGATATGGCGGTCTTGGCTTTGCGCGAGGAGGCGTCACCTGACTTGGAGCGAATAGCGAGCCGCCTTCACTGGGTCGGCCTCGGAGAACTCAGCCGCGCACTCGAACTGTTGCATCAAGAGGGTGTGAAGCGCGCCGTGATGGCGGGCCAAGTGAAGCATAAGCAGATTTTCAGCTCGATCCGTCCCGATTGGCGCATGGCAAAATTGCTTTTTTCGCTGCCGTTCAAAAATACGGATTCTCTAATCGGCGCCGTGGCCGGTGTTCTGAAAGACGAAGGCATCGAACTTGTGGATTCCACCGCGTTTCTAAAGCCGCTCGTGCCGGAAGCCGGAGTCTTGACGCGCCGCCCGCCGGATGCTCGTGAAGCCGCCGACATCGCCTACGGCCGCACGATCGCCACGGCGATCGCCGCACTCGATCTCGGCCAAACTGTGGTCGTCCGCGATCGCGCGTGCGTGGCCATCGAAGCGATGGAAGGCACGGACGAGACAATTGAGCGCGCCGCACGCATCGCGTCCGGGAGCCCGCTCGTCGTCGTGAAGGTCAGCAAGCCCCGGCAGGATATGCGCTTCGATGTACCCGCCGTAGGTCTCGCAACCGTCGAAGTGATGCGCACTTGTGGGGTGACCGCGCTGGCAATTGACGCTGGCCGAACGCTTCTGTTTGACCGCTCGCGCCTGCTTGAGGCGGCAGATGCCGCGAACATCGCCATCGAAGCCTTTTCCCCCGCGGCTCTGTCTGCGGTCAGCGATCCTGACCGTCTGCCGGGCGAGGCGCGCTGATGGACGTATCCTCACCTGGGAACCCACGCGTGCGCGTGGCCGTAGTGGGCGTCGGAGATTTCGGGCGCAATCACGTCCGCGTGTATAGTGAGCTTGCCGAAGCGCAGTTAGTGGGTGTCGTCGATTCCGATCCCGCGCGCGCCCGAGCGCTCGCGCAAGAATTCTCCGTCTCCGCGTTCGATAGTGTTGAGGCGCTGGCCGGAAAAGCCGACGCGGTGAGCTTGGCCGTGCCCACCACGGAGCACGCGCGTCTCGGCTGCCGCTTGCTTGAGATAGGCCTGGATGTTCTCGTCGAGAAGCCGATCGCCGCGTCACTGGCTGAGGCCGACGAACTTGTGCGAACCGCGGCGCGTTGCGGTCGAATTTTGCAAGTCGGCCACCTCGAGCGGTTCAATCCTGGCCTCGTTGCGGTGCTGCCGTTGGTGAAGCGGCCGCTGTATTTTGAGGTGCACCGCCTGGGCGTTTTCACGCCGCGCAGTTTGGATGTGGATGTCGTCTACGACGTGATGATTCATGATCTCGATATTTTGCTGGCGCTGACGGGCGAGCCGGTCGTTGAAATCGCGGCCGTTGGAATCCCTGTGCTTACCGAAAAAGTGGACATCGCGCAAGCGCGCTTGGGATTTCCGTCGGGCGCTGTCGCCAACATCACCGCCAGCCGCGTGTCCACCGAGCGCGTGCGTAAAATGCGTTTCTTTCAACACCATGAATATATTTCGGTCGATTTCAATCGGCAGGATGCACTGCGCATCCGCGTGAAAGAAGCTGGCCCGCAACCGAAATTCGATTTTGAAAAGCCCGCAGCCGATCCCGAGGAACCGTTGCGCGCCGAGCTTCGCTCGTTCTTGAACGCTGTGCGCACACGCTCCGCGCCTCGCGTGGACGGCGCGGCTGGCCGGCAGGCGCTGGAGCTGGCCGATCGCGTAATGGCAGGCATCCGCCAGCACGCAGGCCGCGTCCAATGGGTTGATTCCGCGCTTCCCCGGGAAAACGCATGAGCCAGAGATACATGATTCCGAGATTCTTGGTGCCGACCGATGTGCGTCCAGTCGATAAGGACGCGCCCGACGCGCCGCCTCCTCGCCGCCTTTCGACCACACTCGATGGTCGAACGATCGTGCCTGCGAACCTGCCTCATCTAGAACTCGATACGCGCACGACGATCCCCGCGTACATGCCGCTCGATGTGTTGGCTGCGCGCGTGGTGATTCCACGCGATGCCGGAGACGCGACGATCGACACGCAGCACACCATTCCCGATTACGTTCCGATCACCATCACGGAGTCCCGCGTAGTTATTCCCGAAAGAATGGAGCCGGTCGAGCTGAAATCGAAGCCCCGGATGTCCGCGAGCGAACTGCCGGATCTGGTCGAGCCCGATGTGATGACCACCGGCGAGGTCAATCTGATGGACACGCCGGTCGAGGAACGTATCTCGGCCTGGAAACGCCTGTCGCGCTTCCTCTCGATCGCGGCGCACGCTGCGCTGATTCTTTTCATCTTCGTCGAGCCGAAACTATTCCCTTATCGTCCGCCATCGACGGATCAGTTGAATCTGGCCCAGAACGAACTGACATGGGCGAATCTGCCTGCGCTTTCGACCAACTCGGAGAGATCGAGTCCGCGCTCCGAACCGAGCCCGCAAGTGCGTGTCAGCCCTCGCGCGCTTCAGCAAGCCGCGCCTCCCGAACCCGAGGCCCCACCGCAGCCCATGCATGCGGCGCCAAGCGAACAAGAATCCGCGTTGCCCGCCGCGCCGACGCCGCAGCCACAGCAGCCCGCGCCGACGCCGCAGCCGCAGGAGATGCCGTCAGCGCCGATGGCTCCCGCGCCTCAGCCCAACAACAACACTGGTTTGGTTCTGCCGAAGATTAATCCGGGCACATCCCCCGATCAGTTGCGTGAGCGTGGCGATGGAGGCGGTACAAACCAAGGTTTCGAAGCGCCGTTGCCGGGTCAGCGCAGATCAGGCGGACAGGGCTATCCGGGCGGCGGTGGTGGCAACGGAGAAGGCGTGGCTGGCGGCTTACAGATGCTCACGCCCACGCAGGGCGTGGATTTCTCGAGTTATCTCGCGCGGGTTCTCGATAGTGTGAGACGTAATTGGTACGCCATCATGCCGGAGTCGGTTTATATGGGGGAGAAGGGCCGCGTCATTCTGGATTTCAAGATTCAGCGAGACGGCAGTGTCCCCGGCGAGGATCCCGAACTGAGGAGCAGTTCGCAGAAAGAGCCCCTCGACCGAGCTGCTTCTTCCTCAATTCGCGCTTCGAGTCCGTTTGAGCCTTTGCCTCCGGCCTTCAGCGGTCCGTACATCGAACTGCGCTTCATCTTTTTGTACAACATTCCTGAGAGCGAAGCAGGGCAAACGCAGTGAAGCCGCGTCGCGCTCAAGTTTTGGGTGCGCTACTGCTAGCCGTGCTTTTCCTGATTTTTCTGCTGCTGCGTTACGGAAAATTCCTCGGATGAATCGTGATTCTCTTATGCCGCCCGCGCCGCTTGTGGCCATCCTGGGCCCGACGGCCTCGGGCAAATCCGTGCTGGCCGTCTGGCTCGCCGAGCGTTTCGGTGGGGAGGTCCTGGCGTGCGATTCAACGCAGGTGTATCGCGGCTTCGATATCGGCACCGCAAAACCTGCCGGCGCGGAGCGCCGCGGCGTCCCGCATCACCTGCTCGATTTGGTCGAGCCGTCGGAAATTTTCACGGCCGGTGAATATCGGCGCCGCGCGGAAATCGTTCTTGCCGATCTCCAAAGCCGCGGGCGCCTACCGATTCTGACCGTCGGCACGGGACTGTATCTGCGTGCGCTGCTTGAGGGATTGTCCGACGCGCCCGAACGCTCAGCCGGTCTGCGCGCGCGTCTCGAAGCGCGAGCCACGGCGCGAGGCCCGGAGCATCTCCATCGCATTCTTGCGCGTCTCGACCCCGAATCCGCTCGGCGCATCGCGTCACGCGATCGACAGAAACTCGTGCGCGCAATCGAAATATGCGTTCTTGCCGGCAAGCCGGTCACGGAAGTTCACCGCGCGGGCCGCGATCCGCTTGTCGGTTTCGCGCCCATTCGCGTTGGCCTGCTCCCGCCGCGCGCCGAGCTGCATGCGCGAATTGAACAGCGCACGAATGCAATGCTCGCGCAGGGATGGCTCGAAGAGGTCACTCAATTAATTCGATGCGGCGTCCCCGCGAGTAGCAAACCGTTTGAATTCATCGGCTATCGCGCGCTCCGCGACCATCTCGAAGGTCGGGCGAGCTTGGCGGAAGCGTCTGCCGCCATCGTGCAGTCCACACGCCGCTATGCCAAGCGTCAACTCACATGGTTCAGGCGAGAGCCGGACGTCGCGTGGCTTACCGGTTTCGGTGACGATCCCGCGATCGCTGCCGCTGCGGAACAATTGATTGCCCCGCGCATAGCGCCACGCCGCTCGGGCGCAGGCGATGTCACTTCGGACCAGCCCGCGACAGCGCGCCCCCGCTCGGACATATAATGGAACCAGTGTTGATTCTCTTCATGCCTTTTACGCGCGATCGTAATACTCGACGGTTTTTGCTTGCGTCAGGCTCACGATGAAAACGCCACGCAGCACTGAATCTCATGAGCGCGTTCTGTTAGTCGGCGTCGGCCTGAAAAGCACGCAGCGAATGGCCGGTCAGGAAGCGGGCGCGCCCGAACGCGAAGCGTTGCTCGAACTCGAAGAGTTGGCGCGCAGCGCCGGTGCGGTCGTGGCCGGCTCGGTGTTTCAGGTGCGCGAAGCGATTGACGCAGCGACGGTCGTTGGCCGCGGTAAGGTCGAGGAAATAAAAATTGAAGCGCAGTTGCACAAAACGCCGCTGGTCGTGTTTGACCGCAACCTGACGCCAACGCAGCAACGCAACCTCGAACGCGAACTCGATTGCCGCGTCATCGATCGCACGCAGTTGATTTTGGATATCTTCGCGCGCCACGCGCGCAGCCGTGAAGGACAGTTGCAGGTCGAACTCGCGCAATTGAATTACATGCTTCCGCGTTTGGCCGGGCAGCGCACCGAGCTCTCGCGTTTGGGCGGCGGTATTGGCACACGCGGTCCCGGCGAACAGAAACTCGAAACCGATCGCCGCCGCATTCGCGACCGCGTTGGCCGCATCTCGCGCAGCATCGAAACGCTGCGCAAACAGCGCGGACTGCGCCGGCAATCGCGCCGCGCGGTGCCGCTTGGCATGGTCGCTATCGTGGGCTATACCAACGCCGGAAAATCCACTCTGTTCAACGCACTGTGCCGCGCCGATGTGCTTGTGTCGCCGAAAATGTTCGCGACGCTCGATCCGACCGTGCGCGGTCTTCGTCTACCGTCTGGTCGGCGCATTTTATTTTCCGATACCGTGGGCTTCATCCGCGATCTGCCGCCGGGTTTGATGGCGGCATTCAAGGCTACACTCGAAGAAGTCGAAGAAGCCGCGCTGATCCTTCACGTCACCGACGTCTCAAACCCTGCGCATGCCGAACAAGACGCCGAAGTCGAAAAAGTATTGTCCGATCTGGGCGTCGCGGATAGACCGCGTCTTCGCGTCTTGAACAAAATTGACCGCCTCACGCCCGCGGAAATTGAAACACTCGGCGCGGCGGCAGAGGCGCGCGACACAGCGCTCGTCTCCGCACTAGCACGCACGGGCCTCGACGATCTAATTCGCAAGATCGACGAGCGCATGCCCGTCGACCCGGTCATCCGGATGCGCTTTCGCCTTCCACTTTCCGACGGTCGCGCTCTGGCTTTGGTCCACGGTCTCGGACGGGTATTGCGCTCGGAAGTCGAAGATTCGCATATGATTCTCGATGCCGACGTACCCGAATCGATCATCCGCCGGCTTGGGCTCGTGCCCGTGGTCGATTCGGCCATCTCGTAAAACACTGCTAATTAAGGGTTTCCCAACTTGGAAAACCTGTGGAAACCTTCAGAACCCGCAGCGGCGCTAACCGAATACAGGCGCTGGGTTTGTTGTGCTTCCACACGGACAGCTATGTAGACCTATCAAAATAAAGAGTTTATTGATGCTTCGCGCCCGCGCCATGCGGCTGACATTGCAACCGTCCGGTAAATCCTTTGGAATGAGATTTTCACAGCCTCAATGCAAAAATGTTTCCAAATGGTTACATAGCAAATCCGGTCGGCGGAACTCAGCGCGTGCGGCCGAGGGACGTTGACGGCTCGGGCCTTGGAGACTATATTCTAATTGGCATCGTGGCGTGGTGCGCTACGTGCTGTGATTTGTCCTCGGGTGCCCCATGAATCTGCCAAACAGCTTGACGATCCTTCGGATTTTCTTCATTCCGCTATTGGTCGTCGTCTTGCTGACTCAGCAGCCGAATATTAATTTCTGGGGCCTGCCGATGAACTTCGCGGTGTGGGGCGTGCTCATCTTGCTGGCCGCTGCGGCCACGGATTGGGCCGACGGATATTACGCGCGGCGACGCAAACAAATTACGACGCTCGGGATTCTTCTTGATCCGATTGCCGACAAGCTGTTGATGTCCGCGGCGTTCATTTCTCTGGTACAGATGCGTTTGGTGGCTGGTTGGATGGCGGTGATCATCATCGGCCGCGAGATCACGGTCCAGGGCCTGCGCAACATTGCTTCTGCTGAAGGATTCACGATTCCCGCGTCGGCGTTGGGAAAAACAAAAATGGTGTTGCAGGTTCTGGCGGTCTGCGCCGTGATGCTGGCGGCGAACCAGCAGCGGTTCCACTGGCTTGGCACTCTGCTTCTCTGGCTTGTCGTGGTCTTCGCGGTCGGTTCTGCCGTACAGTACTTTCAAAAATTCTGGAGCCAGTTGGATGATCGCGTGAAGAAGCGGCGAAAACTTTCTGTCCTTGATGCACAACCGCACAAGAATCCCCCGGATGTCGCCACTTTGTAGTGCGGAGCGGTCTGCCCTGCTAGCTCGCGCCCGCCGCGCCATCGTCGACGCAATTCACGGGGAATATCCCGCGCGATTGCCGCGCGCCGTTTCCCCTGATTTTCCGCACGAGGTAGGCACCGGAGTGTTCGTCACGCTGTTTTATCGCGGACAACTGCGCGGATGCGTCGGGCAGGTTGAAGCCGCTGTGCCGCTCGCCGAAGCCGTCGAGCGGTGCGCCGTTGCCGCGGCCTCCGAGGATCCACGATTCCCGCCGGTTGGTCCGGCCGAGGTTGCGGAACTTGATATCGAGATTTCACTGCTGTCCCCGCTCGAACCGATCGCCGCGGACGCCGTCGAAATCGGGCGCCACGGACTTGTGGTGGAACGAGGATCGCGCCGTGGCCTGTTGTTACCGCAGGTTGCGGCGGAGCGCCACTGGCAATGGCCGCGTTTCGTGGAAGAAACGTGCGTGAAAGCCGGCCTTGCGCGCGACGCCTGGAAAGATTCCGCGACGCGCACATACGCATTCACGGCCGAGGTGTTTTCCGAAGCGAGCTACGGGAATTGCTTCCATGATGGCACTGGTACCGGCGCCAAATAAAAAGGCCGGACGTTTCCGTCCGGCCCTGTTTTCAGATTTTGGTTTCGGGTTTGCAAATAGCTCAATCGCCGTCAGATCTATTCGATCTCGACGTAGTCTCCGGCGAAAATTTCGCGCCGGGCATCCGTCAAAATCACAGTCGCGGCATTTGGACCCACGCGCACGACGATGCCTTCGCCGAGAACTTCGCGCGGAAGATCTTTCCATGTGTAATGTACGGGGTCGGTACCGAAGCCATACATCTCCCAAGTTGTGTTCTTGTCCTGATAGGTCGATTCGTTTGTTTCGCCCTCGTGGCGGAATACGCGGACGTAATCCCCCACCTGAACTGTTTGCTTGGCTCCCAGATTGACGTAGACCGTTCCACCGACGCCGATTACCTGGCCGAAGTGTTTGGTCGTAACCAACATACCCACTGGCTTGCCGCTCGGAGGCGCGAACATGTCGAATTGGGTTGCGGGATGGTACGCCGGCGCTGGACGTTCGGCAAACGGAACCACAATGTCGTCTCGTTGGATCCAGTCGCAATTGTGCGTTACCTGAGCGATCGCGGTCTTAGCCTGCACATTCACCACGCGCAGCCGTCCCAGGTCCGTGTACATCGTCCCCATGGCGCGGAGCAGTTGGTTCTGTCCCTTGAAATAGGGTTGTTGATGGACAAAGTCCGATTCTGCGCGCATCACCAGGAATTCGTCGCCCACCTTTACGCCTGAGTCCGATCCCTTGTTGATCGTGACCAGATCGGGAGTGACGGCGGTGATGCGATGCTCGGCCTGCTCGGGCGCGATAACGTACATGTCGTGCGGCATGGGCTCGTTCGTGATGACGTTCGAGCAGTACATGTCGTCTTCGGTGGGCGTTGTCGGTTGCTGCGCCGAAGCCACTCCGGCGGTGAGTACTAGGACCGCCCCCACATTGAGACAGAGAGACAATATGCGTCGATTCATTGGTACGCTCCTCCAAACGCCGGGAGCTTAAGTGCCCGGGTGAGGTGTTGCCTTGCCAACCCACGCTAGCAAGGCCGCTTCTAGTGGGTCAACAATGGACTGTGCCCCGCTTTACACTTTTGATACCCGCATGGTACTAAGAGAGTCTCCCGCAAAGGTTTAGGAGGCGTGGGTGTTCACAGGGAATTGCATCTGCGGAGTTGTGGCCGCTGGCACGGCGCTTGAAATGACCCGATTGCTGCGCCGAACATTGCGCCGAACCCGCACAGTTGAGCTACGCCTGGACTACCTTCGCAGCCCACGCGAGCGGGCGGCTTTTCTCCGCCACCTGGCCGCGAATCCGTCGAGCGCCACGCTCATCGCCACTTGCCGTTCCCGCCTCGGCGGGGGACGCTTCCAAGGCGGCGCGCTTGCGCAGCGGGAGGTGCTGGTTTCGGCGGCGCGCGCAGGTTGCCAGTGGTGCGACGTTGAGATCGAAGCGACGCGGGGCTGGCCGGCCGCGCAACGTCGGCTCGATTTGCTTCCTGCGCGCATTCTCATTTCTTTTCACAATTTTCGCGGTACGCCGCGCGATCTTGTCGAGGTCGCTCTCCGCCTCGAACATTCGGGCGCCGATGGCATCAAGATCGCGACCGAGTGCCGCTCAATCCAGGATCTTGTGCGCCTGCTGGAGTTGGCGCGCGGCCGAAAGAATCGCGTGATTGTCCCGATGGGCGAAGTGGGGCAGACCGCTCGCGTACTCGCGCTGCGCGAAGGCAGTGCGCTAGCGTATGCCCCCATCGAAACGCCCACCGCGCCCGGCCAAACCTCGCTTGAGGAGTTTTCGCGATTAGTCGCGCACGGTCGGACGGGTGGCGCGCGCTCGCTGACGCGCAAGACGCGTGTCTATGCCGTGATCGGCGACCCAGTCGCGCATTCGCTTTCTCCGCTGATGCACAACGCCGCCTTTGCCCTGCGTAAGCAGAACGCCATTTACGTGCCGTTTCATGTGCGCACTCTGCGCGATTTTCTTAGCGCCGTCGGACCGCTCGGCATCTCTGGCTTCAGCGTCACGCTGCCGCACAAGGAAGAGATGCTGCGCCGCCTCGACGACTGCGATCCGCTTGCACGAGAGATTGGCGCCGTCAATACCGTCGTTGTTCGCGCGGGCGGGCGCCTCTACGGTTACAATACCGATTACGTAGGCGTGTTGCGGGCGCTCGAATGCCGCGTGCGTCTCGCGGGCAGTCGCGTTCTTCTTCTCGGAGCCGGAGGTGCGGCGCGCGCAGCGGCGTTCGCACTGGCGCGTGGCGGAGCGGAGGTTTCCATTTGGTCGCGTCGGCCGGCGCGGGCGCAAAGTTTGGCGCGCGCCGCGGGCGGACGGGCCATCGAGCGCAGCCGCATCCGCCGCCAACATTTCGACGCGATCGTCAATTGCACGCCGGTCGGACTTCATCCCCACAGCGGCTCGCCGCTGCGGCCAGCCGAGCTCGATTGCCGAATCGTGATGGACATGATTTATCGACCGCGTGACACCGAATTGCTTCGCGCAGCGCGCCACCGCGGGATCGAAACCATCTCCGGTGTGGATATGTTTGTTGCACAGGGTGTAGCGCAGTGGGAAATCTGGACCGGCCAGCGCGCGCCGGAAGGGGCCATGCGGCGCGTCGTAAATCAAGCCCTTGAGCGAGAGGAAAAGAAATCGGCAAGGCGATGAATCACGACACGATTCAGCCCGACTTTAAAACGTTTGCGCGCCTCGCGCGACGCGGCAATCTTGTGCCCGTATACTCCGCATTCACGGCCGATCTGTTGACGCCGGTATCCGCTTATCTGCGTCTCGCGCGTCAGGCGCGTTACGCATTTTTGCTCGAAAGCGTTGAGGGCGGCGAAAAGATCGCGCGTTACACCTTCGTTGGCGCGAATCCCATCGAAGTATTTCGCTACGTTCGCGGCGCATGTGTACTCGAGGGCGAAGGCCGCCTTTCCTGGGAGCAAACCAACCCGCTGGATTTCCTGCGCCACCGCGTCGCACGCTACCGCCCGGTTCGCGTTCCGGGTCTGCCGCCTTTGGTGGCCGGCGCCATCGGCTATTTTTCTTATGACATGGTGCGATTGTTCGAGCGCATTCCGGACACGGGTCGCGATGATGTCGGTGCCGACGATGCCGCCATGATGTTTTATCTCGGAATCGTCGCGTTCGATCGCATCCAGCACCGCATCTGGATCGTACGCAATGTCTTCACCGACGCCGGCGGTAGCTTGCGATCGAAGTATCTCGCGGCTGTTCGCGAAATCGAGGCCACGCGCCGTCTGCTTGAGCAGCCCGTCGCCGCGGAGCAATCCGCTCCAAAGCCGCGACGCATCCCCAAAGCCCCCCTATCCATCACATCGAACACAACACGCGCGCGCTATGAAGCCGCCGTGCGCAAGGCCAAGCGCTACATCCGCGCCGGCGACATTTTTCAAGTTGTGATCAGCCGCCGCACCGACGTTCGCACCGACGCCGACCCGTTTGACCTCTACCGGGCGCTACGCGTCGTCAATCCGTCGCCTTACATGTATTTTCTGAAGCTTGACGACACCGCCGTCGTCGGCAGCTCGCCGGAGATGTTGGTGAAGGTACAGGGCCGCGACGCGTTCTATCGACCCATTGCCGGTTCGCGTGGCCGAGGCCGCGATGAGTCGGAGGATCAGCGCCTCGAAGCCGAAATGCTCGCTGACCCGAAAGAGCGCGCCGAGCACGTCATGCTCGTCGACCTCGGACGCAACGATCTAGGCCGCGTTTGCGAATACGGTTCGGTGAAAGTCGAGCGCCTCGGATTTGTCGAGCGCTATTCGCACGTGATGCACCTGGTTTCCACGCTGCGGGGCCGCCTGCGTCCTGACGTCGATTGCTTTGACGCCTTGGCCGCCTGTTTTCCCGCCGGCACGCTCTCAGGAGCGCCCAAAGTTCGCGCCATGGAAATCATCGACGAGCTCGAGCCCACACGCCGCGGCATTTATGGCGGCGCAATTCTGTATCTCGATTTCTCCGGCAATCTCGATTCCTGCATCGCCATCCGCACCATGGTCGTAAAAAAAGGGGTAGTCCATTTGCAAGCGGGCGCGGGACTCGTCGCCGATTCCGTCCCGTCGCGCGAATATCAGGAGACGATCAATAAGCAAGGTGCGATGCTTGCTGCTCTTGAAGCCGCTCGAATGGCAACTTCGCTCGGCCGTGCCGCGCCGCGAAGAAAAGCTGGTAGAAAGAATGCGAAGCACGCGAAGCGAAAGTAAGGAGAGCTAGCGGGTTCAATCCGGTCTACGCCCACGCATCGCCATTACATGATCCTGCTCATCGACAACTACGACTCGTTCACTTACAACCTGGCCCAGTTCCTCGGCCAATTGGGCGAGACGCTCGAAATTCGCCGCAATGATCAGATTACGCTCGATCAGATCGCGGAACTGGCGCCCGCCCGCATTGTTATTTCCCCCGGCCCCGGCACGCCGCAGCAAGCCGGCATTTGCATTGACGTGATTCGCCGCTTCGCCGGACAAGTGCCGATTCTCGGCGTTTGCCTCGGTCACCAGGCCATCGGTCACGCTTTCGGCGGTCGCGTCGTTCGCGCGCCGAAGTTAATGCACGGCAAGACCAGCCAGATCCTCCACGATGGCAAGACGATCTTCCGCAAATTGCCACAGGGGTTCGTCGCCACGCGCTACCATTCCCTGATCGTGGATCGCAAAGGCTTGCCCAAAGATCTCGAAGTCTCCGCGCACGTGGCCGACGGAACCATCATGGGCTTGCGTAGCCGCTCGTTGCGCCTTGAGGGCGTCCAGTTTCATCCCGAATCCGTGCTCACGGATGTCGGTATGCAGCTTCTTCAAAATTTTCTGACGCTATAGACTGAACCCGCTATGCCGTGTCGTCTCGGCAGATTGTTTCACGCTGTCTGCCCCGAAATGGTACGGGCCTGCATCCCATGACTAGGGTCAGATAGATGAAGGTCTCCAAACCGTGGAAGATCGTCCTCGGAAGCCTGGCCGGCCTTTTCCTTTTATATTGTCTAGTTTTTGCAATGGCGCTCGTTTGGGCGGCGCGTCACGGCCGCCAGTTGATCCTGCAACAGATTCGAAAACAATTTCACGGCCAAGTCGAACTTGACTCCATCGACGTCAAAGTTCACCCGTACGTTCAGGTATCCGGCACCGGCCTCGTGGTTCATTTTCCAGGGCGCGATGACTTGCCGCCGCTGATCTTGATCAAAAGTTTCACCGTGCAGGCCAGTTGGGCCGCGTTGATGCGCCTGCCGCGCCACGTTTCCCACATCACTCTTGTCGGCTTGCAAATCACAATTCCCGCCGGGGTTCGCCGGAATCAGGACGAACACCCGCGCGCCAAGTCTTCGCTGGGCCGCCACCTCCACGACATCTACATGGACGACATACGCGCAGATGACGCGACGTTAACAATCTTGCCGAAGCAAGCCGGAAAGGATCCCCAGGTTTACGATATCGCAAGTTTCCAGGCGCACTCGACGTCCGGTAACGGCCGGTTGGCTTTTCTCGCCACGCTGCGCATTCCAGTTCCGCCCGGCAACATCATTTCAAAAGGTTCTTTCGGTCCTTGGAATGGCGACGCGCCCGGCCTCACTCCCGTCTCAGGCACATTTACATACGACAATGCTGACCTGGGCCACTTCAAAGGGATCTCCGGAATATTGTCTTCCAAGGGCAGCTACGGCGGCGTGATCGAAAGGATCGAAGCCGACGGTACTACCGACACTCCGGATTTCACCGTAGCTTCCGGCGGACATCCAGTAGACCTCACGACGACATTTCATTGCATCGTTGATGGCGCAAACGGAGACACAACGCTTGACCCGGTTGACGCGCATTTCCGTAACACCACTCTGCACACCACCGGAACGATCGCCGGTATTCCCGGACAAAAGGGCAAAGCGATTAGACTCAAAGTGAATACCGATGGCGCGCGGATCGAAGATCTTTTGTTGCTCGCCGTGAAAGATGAACCCGCTATGACGGGCGACGTTCGCCTGAACAGCGCATTTATCCTGCCTCCCAGATCGAAGGACGACGTTCTAAATCGACTGTTCCTCGACGCATCTTTCGATGTCGACAAGGCCGAGTTCACTAGCCATGGGATTGAACAGAAAGTGGACAAGCTGAGCATGCGCAGCCGCGGGGAAACCGGCGCCGTGCCGGAAGACGCGAACATTGCCTCGGAGATGCAGGGGAAATTCCGGCTTCAAAACGGCCTAATCACATTTTCCGACTTGAATTTTACCGTTCCCGGAGCCCACGTTCATGTGATCGGCACGTTCGGCCTCGACGACCAGGCTCTCGATCTTCACGGTACGTTCGATATGCAGGCCTCGCTCTCGCAAACCACCACCGGCGTAAAATCTTTTCTCCTGCGGGCGGTCAATCCGTTCTTCGCGAGGCCCGGCGGCGGCTCACGAATCCCATTCAAGATCGGTGGAACCGCCGAGACTCCCATTTATTCCCTCGATCTTCACCGCAGGCGTGAGGATCAGGCAGACACACCAGCCAAAAACACCGCGGATACAGCGCGAGGCAACTAGCAGGCCCTGCGAATCACGTCCGATATTCAGTCTTTTCCTTTGACGTTACGCGGTCCGGTCCTGATTCCGTTCTCACCGGCGTCGGTGCACAAGCTATTCAAGAATCTCGTCGGATATTCCAGGTGTTTTAACGCTGTGTTCTCACCATCGCGCGGCAGTTCCGACCGAAACGCCATACGTTCGCATCAGATAGACGGGAACTAACTATGAAACTATCCAAGGGTTGGAAAATTACCCTCAGAGTGGCAGGGGGCATCGTCCTCGCGCTTTGTATCGTGTTTGTGATTGGGGTCGAATACGCCACGCACCACATTCGGCAGGTTGTCGTGAAGTCGCTGCAAAAACAGTTTCATGCCGATGTACAACTCGATTCCATCGAAATGAAGATGGGTTCTCCCATTCAGGTAACCGGAGCGGGTTTGGTTATGTATCCTCAAGGCCATGACGATTCGCCGCCGCTGATCTCGATCAAGAGTTTTAGCGCGCAGGCGCGTTGGTCGGGGTTGCTTCGCCGCCACATTGCCCACCTCACGATCGTCGGCCTCGAGGTCACGGTTCCCACCGGCCAGCCCGGTGACGACGAACGCGCCCGCGAAAGCAATTTCATCGGCCGCTTCACCGGCGTTCTCTTCGACGATGTGGAATCCGAGAATGCAAAGGTGACAGTTCTTCCCTCGGAGTCTGGCAAACAGCCGGAAGTAATCGATGTCGCGTCGCTCCGCGGACATTCGATCTCGGGCGATGGCAAGCTGGCGGCTGATGCGACGATTCGAAGCGCGATCCCGCCCGGCGACATCGTTACAACCGGCACGTTCGGTCCTTGGGATCCCGACGTGCCGGCGCGCACCCCCGTGTCGGGCTCATTTAGCTTTAAGGACGTCGACCTCAGCACCCTCCCCGGCGGTCTTGCGGGAAGGTTGTCCGCCGAAGGGCAGTATGGCGGCATCATCGAAAAGCTGAACGTGGACGGTACCGCTGCCGCGCCGGATTTCGCCACCAAGACTAGCGAGCAGCCGGTCGATCTAAAAGCGAATTTCCACGTCGTCATTGACGGCGCCAAGGAAGAAACGCGGCTTCAGAATCTTGACGCGCACTTCGAGCACTCCACTCTGCATGCCGTAGGAACCATTGCGGGCACGCCCGGACAACAGGGCCAAGCGATCCACCTCGACGTCAGCGCCACCGACGCGCGCATCGAGGATCTCTTGGCGCTCACGGTGAAGGACAAGCCCGCTTTGACCGGAAATATTCGTTTGAACACTACCCTGATCTTGCCCGCAGGACCTCAAAATGATCCCATGAACCAAATGACTCTTAATGGTTCCTTCGATATAGACCAAGTGGTTTTCACCGATCACGCCGCCGAAAAGAAAGTAACCACATTGAGCATGCGCAGTCAGGGGCAAACGGGAGACGTTCAGGAAGATGATAGTGTCGCCTCAGCCATGCAAGGGATGTTTCAGGTGCAAAATGGCGTCATGACCTTTTCCGATCTGAATTTCCAAGTGCCGGGGGCTCGGGTCCACCTCGTTGGCACAATCGGTCTTGAACACCAGAATTTCGATATGCACGGTGTTTTGGATATGCGAGCCCAGATTTCGCAGACCACCACCGGCGTGAAATCATTTTTGTTAAAGGCCGTCAATCCACTTTTCTCGAAGCCCGGCGGCGGTAGTCGCATATTCTTCAACATCGGCGGCACCGAAAAAATTCCCATCTATACTCTCGATCTCCATCACAAGGCTGCTCCGGACAAGACGCCAGATCAGAGCTCGACCAAGACCAATACAGCCGCCGCGCAGGGTAACTAGCGGATTCGGGATCTCTGGTTTTTCAGTCGCGGGTTATCTAGTCGTGGCCAAAAGCGATTAACGCATGAAGTTTTGCGCGCGCCGCGCCGGAATCGATTGAGGCAACCGCCAGCCGCACACCATCGCGAAAATTCGCGGCGCGGTCCGCCGCGACCAGCGCCGCTGCGGCATTGGCCAGAACGATGTCGCGTCGCGGGCCGCGATCGCTATCCAGAATGGCGCGGATGATCGCGGCGCTCGCTTGTGCGTTTCCCGCGGCCAACGCTTCGCGCGGCGCGCGCGCCAGGCCGAAATCCTCAGGCGACACGCGATATTGTTTCACGGCGCCGTCTCGCAGTTCGGCCAATTCCGTTTCCGCGCTCAAGGAAATTTCATCCAGCCCGTCGAGCCCGTGCACAACAAACGCATGGCGCGCGCCAAGCTCAGCGAGCGCGCGCGCCATCGGTTCGACCACCTGCGCTGAAAATACTCCGATCACTTGCGCTGATGCGCCGGCCGGATTCGTCAGCGGCCCCAGAAGATTGAACACCGTGCGCCCGCCCACGTGCCGCCGTGCCGGCATGGCATGTCGCACGGCGCGATGCGCCGCTGGCGCAAATAAAAATCCGATTCCAATCTGCGCGATCGCGCGCCCCGCTTCCTGCGCCGGAATTTCCACGGTCACGCCCAGCGCTTCCAGCACATCGGCCGAGCCGCTTTTTGTCGAGACCGAACGATTGCCGTGTTTTGCCACGCGCACACCCGCGCCCGCCACGACGAACGCCGCGGCAGTTGATACGTTGAACGTGCCAGCGTTGTCGCCGCCGGTTCCGCACGTGTCCAGCATTTCGTCGCTCGGCCGCGTTCCTTCCGCGAAAACCGGCTCAGCGCGATTTCGCATGGCGCGCGCAAATCCCACCAACTCTTCTGATGTTTCTCCTTTGGCGCGCAACGCCAGCAGCAGCCGGACAATTGTCGCGTCTTCCAGTTGCCCAGCGAGCAACTGTTCCATCACGGCTTCGGCTTCCGTGCGAGTAAGGTCGCGGCCGCCTTCAATCTTGCCGATAATTTCGTCAGTCATGAAAAACCTTCCGTCACAATTCCTTCGCCAACCAGACAGCTTGCCACAGAAGCGGCGCCGGAGACTGCGATTTTGAGTTCTAAGGTCTCGGTGGCGAGCGAGATTTATGCGCCGCTGAAACGGCATTCCGTCTGAGGCCGCGAACACCCCAATGCCGAGGAACTTGCCTATTGCGCCTCAATTTAGGTGAAGCCGAAACATTGGCAATATAAGGTGCGTAAATACATGGACTTATGGTGCGCCAGGAATGCCCACCGCCTCGGCACTCGGTGTTTGACGACGGTTCCAGAACTTGGCGCACTCAGGCGTCACGCCGATGCGCCCGTGTTCGGCCGCATCTCCCGAGTCAGTTTGTTGTCCCGATTTGACTGTCCTGGAATTTCCATCCGGCATGGCAAGCCGCTTGCTCTTCTTTGGTTTGACAGATCGTCGGACTTCTTCTATTATATTCCGGTCTTTGAGTCAGGGGAGCAAGAGGCCCTGTAGTTGAGATCGGGCCAGTGGTTGAATAGGTGAAGGTCTTCAGCCCCGGAACATTGTAGGACGGATCGGGGAAGAAGAGCGGCCGGAATGGGGCGCCAGCCCCGCTAAGCCGAGCAACCCTCTCCGCTTTAACCAGTTGGTGCGAACGGTTCGACTGGGTTTTTGTGTGCGGAGTGCCATCACAGTTCTCCGGACAGCGGTGGAATTTTATTTTTGGAAGTTTGTGCCACGGCATCTCGTAGTGTGCCGTAGCGCTGAGGAACGAAATCGTTTTTGATTTTTTGAGGAGACTTGTGCCGACGTTTTCACAACTGGTTCGCCATGGACGCGAACTGATCCGCAACAAAACGAAGTCGCCGGCGCTCGAGAGCTGCCCGGAAAAACGCGGCGTGTGCATTCGCGTTTACACGCAAACGCCGAAGAAGCCCAACTCTGCGCTGCGCAAAGTCGCGCGCGCGCGCCTTACGAACGCCATGGAAGTGACCACCTATATTCCCGGCGTCGGACACAATTTGCAGGAGCACTCCATCGTGCTCGTGCGCGGCGGCCGCGTGAAAGATTTGCCGGGCGTGCGCTATCACATTATTCGCGGAACGCTTGACGCCGCTGGCGTTGAGAATCGCAAGCAGGGGCGCTCGAAGTATGGCGCCAAGCGGCCAAAAGCCGCGCAGAAATAGGAGCCGCGGCCGATGCCACGCAAAGGATGGATCGTTCGCCGGGAAGTGCTGCCCGATGCCGTCTACAGCAGCGACCTGGTGCAGAAGTTCATCAATTCGATGATGTGGGATGGCAAGCGCTCCACGGCGCAGCGCATTTTTTACGGCGCTATGGATCAGATCGCGCAGAAGACCAACGACGATCCTCTCAAAGTTTTCAAGAAGGCCGTCGAGAATGTGAAGCCGACGCTTGAAGTAAAGTCTCGGCGCGTCGGCGGCGCGAACTACCAGGTGCCCGTCGAAGTGAATCAGTATCGCAAGCAATCCTTGGCGATTCGCTGGCTCTTGCTTTACGCGCGCACGCGCGCCGGCAAACGCATGATGGATAAGCTCGCTGAAGAATTAATGGACGCCGCCAACAATCGCGGTGGCGCCATGAAAAAGAAAGACGACGTTCACCGTATGGCCGAAGCCAACAAAGCGTTCGCCCACTATCGGTGGTAAGGATCGATCGAAACGAATAAAGACATGGCTGCGGAAACACATCTCGAGCGCACGCGCAACATCGGCATCATGGCGCACATTGACGCCGGTAAGACCACTTCGACCGAACGCATCCTGTTTTACACCGGAGTGACTTACAAGATCGGCGAAGTCGACGAAGGCACCGCCACGATGGATTGGATGGAGCAGGAGCGCGAACGCGGCATCACCATCACGTCGGCCGCCACCGTCGCTTCGTGGAAACGCGACGCCACCGAGTACAAGATCAACATTATTGATACGCCTGGCCACGTGGACTTTACAGTCGAAGTCGAGCGTTCGCTGCGCGTGCTTGATGGCGCCGTAGCCATCTTCGACGCTGTCGCCGGCGTTCAGCCGCAGACCGAAACCGTTTGGCGTCAGGCCGATAAGTACCATGTTCCGCGCATCGCCTTCGTCAACAAGATGGATCGCACGGGCGCCGACTTCGATCATTGTATTAAGACCATGCGCCAGCGTTTGGCCGCCCGCCCGGTTCCTCTGCAATTTCCGCTTGGCAAAGAAGGTCTCTTCATCGGCTGCATCGATTTCATCGAAGAAAAAGTGATCGTCTGGCTTGAAGAAACTCTTGGCGCGAAGTTTGAGATCTTTGAAGTCGCGAAGCTGTGGGACGTCGCGTTCGTCGCGAGCCGCCCCGACATCGCCGCCGCGCTGAAAATTTCCGCCATTGACGAAGCCTTCTACAAGGCGCAGCGCGAAAAGGTGATCGAATACATCGCCGAGCACGACGACGCCATCCTCCATAAATATCTCGAAGGCCACGCCCTGAGCTCGGCGGAGCTTCGCGCCTCGGTGCGCCGCTCGACGATTGCGCTCAAACTGGTGCCCGTGCTGGCTGGCTCGGCCTTCAAGAACAAAGGCGTTCAGCCGTTGCTTGATGCCATCGTGGATTATCTGCCTTCGCCCCTGGACGTGCCGCCGGTGGATGGCGTCTCACTCGACGGCGAAGAGCCGCTGGTGCGCAGAGCCGACGATGACCAGCCTTTCTCGGCACTGGCGTTCAAGATCATGACCGATCCTTTTGTCGGCCATGTCACCTACATCCGCGTATATTCGGGCATTCTTAAAGCCGGCAGCTACGCGTTCAATTCCTCGAAAGGCACGCGCGAACGTATCGGTCGCCTGCTGCGCATGCACGCGAATAAGCGCGAAGAAATTGAAGCTGTTCACGCTGGCGACATCGCCGCGGTCGTTGGTCTAAAGAGTGTAACCACCGGCGATACGTTGTGTGATGAAGATAAGCCGATCATCCTCGAATCCATTGAATTTCCCGCTCCCGTAATTTCTGTCGCCATCGAACCCAAGACCAAAGCCGATCAGGACAAAATGGGCGTGGCGCTCAGCAAGCTCGCGCAAGAAGACCCGACTTTCCGCGTGCATTCGGAACCCGATACCGGACAAACGCTGATTTCCGGCATGGGTGAGCTGCATCTTGAGATCATCGTCGATCGCATGATGCGCGAATTCGGCGTGCAGGCCACCGTTGGCCGTCCGCAGGTCGCATACCGCGAAACGATCAAGCGCGAATCCGGCGCCGAAGGAAAATACATTCGTCAGACCGGCGGCCGCGGCCAATACGGCCATTGCAAGATCGAAGTTTGTCCGCTGCCGAATTCGGGCCACGAAGATATGCACGAATTGTCCGTCGATGAACTCGATGCCCTCGCTAAGCAAGTCGCGGGCTCGGGCGGCAAGTGGCGCTTCGACAAGGAACATCGCTTCCTCTTCATTGACAAAATCGTTGGCGGTTCGATTCCCAAAGAATTCATCGCTCCCATCGAAGCCGGTATTCGCGAAGCCATGGACAACGGTGTCCTCGCCGGCTACGAAATGGTGGATATCGCCGTGAAATTGATTGACCGCAGCTACCACGATGTGGACAGCTCGGAAATGGCCTTCAAGATCGCCGGTTCCATGGCGTTCAAGGAGGCTTGCCGCAAGGGCCACCCGACTTTGCTCGAGCCGATCATGCGCATCGAAGTTGTCGTCCCCGAGGAGTACATGGGTGAAGTCTTCGGCGATTTGAATTCGCGCCGTGGCAATCCCCAGGGCACCGAATCGCGCGCAAGCGCCAAGATTATCAGTTGCGAAGTTCCGCTCGCCGAAATGTTCGGCTACGCGACGGATCTGCGCAGCCGCACGCAGGGCCGCGGTAGTTTTTCGATGCACTTTTCGCATTATGCCGAGGCTCCGGCGAATGTCGCCGAGGAAGTCATCGGCAAGGCCACGGGCAAAGCGGTTCGTTAACGAACGGCGTTTCAAACAGGCTCCATGGTGCTCGGGTTGTTTTGTCGCATGGGAGATTGCAGCAGTTGTGGGTCGGGGAAGACGGTTTTGGGGGCAGCGCGGATTCCGCGTTTTGGGCGGAACCGGGCGGGGGTAACTCAGTGGTAGAGTTTCGGCTTTCCAAGCCGATGTTGGCGGGTTCGAATCCCGTCCCCCCGCTCCACTTTTGCGAAGGCGTTCGATAGAGCCAGCCTGGGCGGAGCGCAGTGCTTTAGAAGATATTCGATGCGTTGAGGAGCAGAGGAAACGATGGCGAAGGAAAAGTTCGAGCGGAATAAGCCGCACGTAAATATCGGGACGATCGGGCACATCGATCACGGCAAAACGACTTTGACGGCGGCGATCACGAAGGTGCTGTCA
>JBAQYV010000175.1:0-10222 GCA_049790315.1 Candidatus Acidiferrales bacterium
CAAGGTCGTCCACGAAACACAATATTTCTGCGATCCGTTCGACGCGCCGGCCTGGCGAAAGCAATGGGTTCAGCAGACCGCGTGACGCGGCGCGGACATGAGAATTGAGACGATCGAGCATCGCAGCGGCGAAAACGGCTGAGTCGCGCGATGAAATCAAATCGAAGCCAACGCCGCGGCGGATGCGGCGCGAGCTAGTTTCTCGACGCCGTCGTACACCATTTAACGATGCCGTAGCTCGCCTGTGACGCGTCCTCGAGCTGAACGATGTGGATGGTGCCGGCGGGATCCTCAAAAGCCAACATGCTCGCCCCAACGCCGCCGCGCAACGTGCCAAAAGACTTGGGAATGGAACAACTGACGTCTGTGGCTGCCTGCGGCACCGGCGGCGCGGCTGCGATTACTTTTTTCGGCCGCCACGCGAGACCGGCCAGATATGAGAGAACCATTGCCGCGCAGACTACCAGCGTCCAAAATGTTTTTCTCATGTTCATCTCCCGATTGAGTTGGTTTCTATTCGGGTCTCGCGTCGAGGTCAGTAAACATTGCGCGCCTTTCGGCAAGTGACCCAATGGCCGCAGATGGTATCACGGCGAGATTGTGGTTTTCATTCAGGAAAAGACACCGGATATGGGAACCTGGCATCGACATTTCGATGGTGGGTGAGTTTCCGAGAATCGGATTGATTGGGTGCTTACGAGGGTTCGTTCTTTTTGATACGCTTCGGATTATGGACATCAAAAGAATTGGCTCGCAAGCTTCCGTCAAGGGTTCGTCGGAGTGGTTCACGGGCACGGTACGAATCGATCCGCTGTTTCAGACGCCCGATCCGGCATTTGTTCAAGGCGCCAGCGTAACGTTCGATCCGGGCGCGCGTACCGCATGGCATACGCATCCGCTGGGCCAGACGCTGATCGTCACGGCGGGCTGCGGCTGGGCTCAGCGCGAAGGCGGACCGATCGAGGAAATCCGGCCGGGCGATGTGGTCTGGTTCCCGCCCGGCGAGAAGCACTGGCATGGCGCGACGCCGACTACGGCCGTGACGCACATCGCCATTCAGGAAAAACTCAACGGCAAGGTTGTCGACTGGATGGAACACGTCAGCGATGAGCAGTACCGGGTTGGACCAAGAACTAAGTGAACAACGCTGGTTAGCGCAGTCCACACAGACTCATTCGGTCCTCCCTGTTCGTACGCGCCTCAAAACGCGTCGCGGCGGGGCCAGAATTCGGCCCATTCGCCGGCCGCCATTTCCAAACGCTCGGGGCGGACGACAAGGAAACCGTTGGCATGCGCCAGCGCGACGATATCGCCGGAGCTTTGCCACGGCAGCTCGGTGACGCTGGGCAATCCGTCGGCGCTCCATTCGAGGCGCGCGGGGAGAAAATGCGTTAGCGCGGCCTTTTGGCGGACCGCCGCGATCAATCGCGCGGCCATCAATGGCAGCGGCGGAGGCTCAGCGCCCTGGAACAACTCGATCGCGGGGCGTACGAACAACTCGAACGTAACCATCGTTGAAGCGGGATTGCCGGGCAGACCGAAAATCCATACGTTGCGACAGCGGCCGAACACGGTGGGGCGGCCTGGGCGTATCGCGACGGCGTCAAAGAAAAATTCAGCGCCCATGGCCTTCAGCACGGTTTCAACGAGATCGTACTTCCCTGCCGATACGCCGCCTGAAATCACTAGAACGTCGGCAGCTTTCAAACCTTTCTCGATGCGTCCGTGCAAAATGTCGATGTTATCGGGCGAGTTGCCGAGCGGAATCGGCGTCGCGCCGGCCATGCTCGCCAGCGCCGCCACGGAAACGCCATTGCTATTGCGAATCGAAAATGGACCGACCGCATCCGCAACGCCGACGACTTCATCGCCGGTGGAAAGAATCGCGACGCGCGGACGCGCGGCCACGTCCACTTTCGCGAAACCCACTTGCGCCGCAACCGCCATTTCCGCCGCGCCTAATCGAGTTCCCACAGGCACCAGCACGTCACCAGCGTGCGCTTCGCACGCGCGCGCCGCGATATTTTGTCCCTGCGTCGCCGCGCGCTCGGAACGCATTCGCTCGCCGGCCACGTGCGTGCGCTCAATCATCACAACCGCGTCCGCGCCATCCGGCACGGCCGCGCCCGTCATGATTTCCGCGCACTGGCCCGCGCCAATCGTCTTCGCGAACGATGCGCCCGCGCGAATTTCGCCGACGATTTCAAGCGCGGCTCCGGGCGCAACCAGATCGCCGGAGCGCACAGCAAAACCATCGCGTGTCGCGCGATTGAAAGGAGGGTAATCGCGATCGGCGGCGATCGGCCGGGCCAAAACGCGCCCGTGCGCATCGCCGAGATCAACTACCTCCGCTGTTTGGGTTGCGCGCGCAGGAAGCGCCGCCCGAATCGTTTCGATTACTTTTGCGCGCGCTTCGGAAAACGGCAGCATGGTCAGCAGTATCCGCCGCGCAGCGCCGTCAGAGCCAGCCCGCGAGCTGCGTTCCCGGCAACACGATCGTGGCGTCGCGCTCTGGCCCGGTGGAGATCATGCCGATTTCAATCTCCAGGCTATCGGAAATGAATTTCAAATAATCGCGCGCGGCCTGCGGCAACTTCGTGGCGTCGCAAACGCCTTCGGTGGCGCTCAGCCAGCCCGGCAATGCGCGGTACACCGGAGTAACTTCGGCAAGCTCCTCCGCGGTGGCCGGCATTTCTTTCAACAGTGAGCCTTTATATTTGTAGCCGGTGCACACCTGAATTTCGCGCTGCGTATCGAACACGTCGAGCTTCGTCACCACCAGCGACGATATGCCGTTGATCATCGCGGCGTAGCGCAGCACGACCATATCGAGCCAGCCGCAGCGCCGCGGGCGTCCCGTCACCGCGCCGAATTCCTGGCCGCGCTCGCGCAACTCGGTATTTTCCAGATCCGGCATCTCGGTAGGAAATGGACCGCTGCCCACGCGCGTGGTGTAAGCCTTCGTGACGCCGACAACGCCCGAAATCGAAGTGGGCGAAACTCCCGCGCCGGTGCATGCGCCGCCCGAGGTTGCATTGGACGACGTGACATACGGATACGTGCCGTAATCGATGTCAAGCATTGTGCCCTGCGCGCCCTCAAACAGCACCGAGCCGCCGCGCCGCATCGCGGCGTTCACCAATTCGGCGGTATCCGCGATATACGGCCGCAGCTTCTGGCCGAATTCCAAATAATGTTCGGCAACGCCCTCGAGATCGAGATGCACGCCGTAAGTGGCCCAGCAAACCGCGTCTTTATCGCGCGCCACACGCTGAAATTTTTCGCGAAAGCGCACGGGGTCCGCCAGATCCGCCACGCGCAATCCATCGCGCGCCATTTTGTCCTGATACGCGGGGCCGATGCCGCGCGATGTGGTCCCGATTTTCGCCGCGCCGCGCGCCGCTTCCGCCGCCTTCTCCATCTGGCGGTGATACGGAAAAATCAGATGCGCTCGCTTGGAAAGATGCAGACGGCCCGTGAAGTCGATTCCCGCCGCGGTCAATTCATCGATTTCATCGACCAGCGCCGCGGGATCAACCACCACACCGGTGCCGATCACGGCATGCCTGCCCGGCCGCAGAATACCGGAAGGAATCAGCCGCAGGATGAACCGGCGCCCGTCAAAAATGACGGTGTGTCCGGCATTGTGGCCTCCCGCGCAACGCACAATGTATTCAAACGAAGCGGCCAGGTAGTCCACTACCTTGCCCTTGCCTTCGTCGCCCCATTGCGCGCCCACTACAACCACAGCCTTCGCCGCCACGCTCGCTCCTGTGCTGCCAGACGCCCGTCCGTCGCGCTTCTCGCAATTCGCCACTCACCGCCGGCTTATCGCGGCGCGAATCCAAGCCGCACTTCTACGCCGATCATCTGCACCGCCGCCGCGACCTGCATCAGAATGAATCGGGAGGAGTGGCCCTGATTCGCAAACATCAATCCTACCGTGCGATTTCTCCGCTGGCAAGCGCGCCCGAAAGCGCCGACGGTCGATCCCGCGAATCTTTGCGATCAGACGCGCCGCGGTGTAATCTAAACCAGTATTGGAATTATTCCGGAGAACGCAATGACTGAAATCGCGACGTTTGGCGCGGGATGTTTCTGGGGAGTCGAAGAGGCGTTTCGCCGCGTGCCTGGAGTCCTGGACACCGCCGTCGGCTACACCGGCGGCCACACCGAGAATCCGACCTACAAAGATGTCTGCACCGACCGCACAGGTCACGCCGAAGTGGTGCAAGTGACCTTCGATCCGGCCCAAGTGAACTACGAGCAATTACTCGATGTGTTTTGGGAAGAACACGATCCGACGCAGGTGAATCGCCAGGGCCCGGACTTCGGGAAACAATATCGCACCGCGATCTTTTTCCATTCGCCCGAACAGGAAGCCATCGCGAAAAAATCGAAGGCGGCGCTCGAGGCCTCCGGAAAATTCCGGCGTCCCATCGCCACGGAGATCACGGCGGCCACGACGTTCTACCGCGGCGAAGAATATCACCAGCACTACCTGGAAAAGCGCGGCGCCGCTTCCTGCCACTTCTAAATTTACGTCAGGGCTTTGTCGACTGCTTTGGTGATGTCATCTTTCGGACGAGCACCCACCAACTGGTCGACCACTTGTCCGCCCTTAAAGATCAGCAGCGTTGGGATGCCGCGGATATTGAACTTGCCAGACGATTGCACGTTCTCGTCCACGTTGAGCTTCACGACCTTGAGCCGTCCCGAATAGGCCGCCGCAACTTCGGCCACTGTAGGAGCCAGCATATGGCAGGGCCGGCACCACTCCGCCCAGAAATCCACCATCACGGGAGTGGTGCTGCTCGCATCGATCACTTCCGCTTGAAAATTGCTGTCGCTTACGCTGCTGACGTTATCCGCCATTTCTACCTTTCTCGCGGGCGTCCGAGCATCGTAGCTCGCTCCCGCTCTAAGAAGCCGATTTGTCGCGCTTCAATTAGATGTAGCTGTGGGCTTTCGGTTTCTGCTTTTCCACGCCACTTCGTACAACCGAGCATACTCCCCCGCCGACGCCTTCCACGAAAAATCCTTGGCCATGCCGTTCAACTGCAACTCTCGCCAAGCTTTGCCGCCGGCGAAAACGGCCAGCGCCTCGCGCACGGAGTCCAACAGCGCCTTGCCGTCGTACGCCGAAAATTTAAATCCCGTGCCCTTGCCCGTGGTCATGCTGAAAGGCTCGATCGTGTCGTCAAGGCCGCCTGTCGCGCGCACGATCGGCACCGTGCCGTATCGCAAACTGTAAATCTGATTCAATCCGCACGGCTCGTAGCGCGATGGCATCAGGAACATGTCCGATCCCGCCTCGATCTTATGTGCGATGGTATTGTCGTACGCCACCATCACCGCGACCTTGTGCGGGAATCGCGCCGCCAAATCGCGGAACAATTTCTCGTAACGCGCCTCGCCCGCTCCCAGCGCCGCAATCGCCAGATCGAGCCTCATCAAGTCCGGCGCGATTTCCTCCACCAAATCGAAACCCTTCTGCGTCGCGAATCGCGAAACAATTCCCACCAGCGGCCGGTTCAGATCCACGTCTCGCGACGCCGGCAAACCGAACGCTCCGAGCAAATCTTTCTTGCACGCGCGCTTGCCGCCCAAATCTTTTGCGGAATACTTCGCCGCGATCAGGCCATCCTGTTCCGGACTCCAAATGCTGTAATCCACGCCGTTCAGAATCCCCTGTAGCCGATCCGCGCGCCCGCGAATCACGCCATCCAATCCGCAGCCATACTCCACAGTCTGGATTTCCTGCGCGTACTTCCGGCTGACGGTCGTAAGGTAATCCGAAAATTCCAGTCCGCCCTTCAGAAAATTCACCTGGCCGTAAAACTCCAGCGCCTGAATATTGAAAAGCGAATCCGGCAGACCCAGCCGCGCCAGCACATCCCGCGGAAACGAGCCGTGATATCCCATGTTGTGAATCGTGAAGACCACCGGCACGCCGGACAACACTGGATCGTTTTCGTATTGCGTGCGCATCAGCACCGGCACAAGACCCGTCTGCCAATCGTGGCAATGAATCGCGTCGAACGGTCCGGAGCGCTTCGCAAATTCCACCACCGACCGCGCGTACTCGCCGAATCGTTCCGCGTTGTCCGGATAATCTTTGCCGTCCGCGACGTACAATTGCTCGCGATCGAAATATTCCGGATCGTCCACGAAAAAATAACGCACACCATCTCTCGCTTCACCACCCACGATCGAAGGAAACCTCATCCGCTCTCCGAATTCCACCGTGAGGCTCGGCAGCACAACAGGTTCCGTGGGATTCTTCCGATAGCGCGGAAGTATCACGCTCACTTCGTGACCGAGCGCCACCAACGCCTTCGGCAGCGCCTCAATCACATCGGCCAATCCACCTGTCTTGGAGTAAGGGAGCCCTTCGGATGCGGCAAACAGAATTTTCATGTCCCCTCAGGAGCGAAGTTTCAACTTACTGAACGGACTAACGTTCGTCAAGACGGCGCCGCGCCGGCACCGAGAATATCTCACGCGCCAATTTCGCGCGCGGGACGCTTCGGTTTTCTTGAGCGTGCGCCCCATTTTCGCCCCGCCGCGCGAGGCAAAAATGGGGTTCCCGATTCCGTTCCCGGCGAATCGCACACCGGCGCCGCGAACCTAGCTCTTCGCCGCCGACGCCGCGATTTCCGCGTGCCGCGCCTGCATCGCGCGCGTCAAATGCGGCACAAGGCCGATCATTCTCTCGATCGTCATCAACTGGCCGCGATGATGCATTTCGTGTTCCTTCACTCCCAGAATCATCTCGAATCGGCTCTTCGCCGCCGGTACCGCGCCTGCCGGCAGCTCGACTTGCTCGGCCAGAAACGCGTCCGACAATCCTTCAAGCCAGCCCGCCCATTTTTCGCCCGAGCTTTTCAGCAGATCAATCGTCTGCTGCTTGCTTCGCGGAGACTTTTCCTCCGCGATCAGTTGCCGCATCATCCCCGGAAAATCGAATCCCACCAGCGTAGCCCTGTGCTCCACGGCATTAATCTGATACTGAAACGTGTACGAGAGCGCAATGTGCGCCAGCAACTCGCCGACCGATCTCGTCTCCGCCGCCGGCCTGAATCCGTATTTTTCTTCCGGAATTTCCTCCGCGATCACCATCGTGTTCTTACGCACCGTGCGAAAGCTCGCCGCCATTTCCTTAGCTCCGTAATAATTCACAGTTTTCTCCTCGGTCCATCGTCACACGCAGTTGTCAGTTCCACTACTTTAGAAAATAACGTGTCTCGTATTTTACCACGCGAGCCCCCGCGCACGCCGTTCCCGCAACCTCGCGGCCGCCGCGCGCGCTGGCCTGAATCCTTCAATTCGCGTACACTTCCGCTGCCGCCCGCGAGTACATAAACGCGATTACATTAGGAGTCCGATGTCCGCCCTATTTCAAACGTCCAATCCCACGCTCAACGAAAAAACATTTCAAGGTTCCGTCGGCGTAGCCGGCGACGCGATGACTCTGCAAGGCACGGTGAATAAGTCCGGCGTCCTGCTGCTCTGCGTCGTAGCCACGGCCGCCTGGACGTGGGGACTCGCACACTCCCAGACGCCGCTAGCCGTCGTGCCCTGGATGATTGGCGGCGCTATCGCCGGCCTGATCTTCGCGCTGATCACGATGTTCAAGCGACAGTGGGCCGCGGTTACCGCCCCGATCTATGCGCTCTGCGAAGGACTGCTTCTCGGCGGCATCTCCGCCCTTTTTGAGAAGCAGTATCCCGGCATCGCGATTCAAGCCATGGGATTGACGTTCGGCGTCACGGCGGTAATGCTGCTGCTCTATACGTCCCGCATCCTGAAACCAACGCGCAAATTCGCCATCGGAGTGATCGCGGCCACGGGCGGCATAGTGCTTCTCTACATCGTTGACATGGTCCTCAGCCACTTCGGCCGCCAAGTTCCACTCCTCAACAGCGCGGGCCCGTGGGGCATCGCCGTCAGCGTCGTAATCGTGATCGTCGCCGCACTCAACTTAATTCTGAATTTCGGCGTCGTGGAATCCGGCGTCCAATCCGGCGCGCCGAAATACATGGAGTGGTACGCCGCCTTCGGCATCATGGTTACCCTGGTCTGGATGTACATGGAGATCCTGAGCCTGCTGGCAAAATTGCGCGATCGCCGCTAGCGCCGGCCTTCTCCAGAGACGTCCGCCGCCGGCAGCCTTCCGGCGACCGCGACGCGACAAGAAACATCCTCTAATCTTGCCGGACGCCCACCACTCGTCTGTCGCTCGCTCCTGTTAGACTCAAGCGGCATGAGCCCCGAACGACTCGGCCAACATTTTCTGATCGAAGGCTGGCGCGAACGCGTAATCTCAGCGGTCGCGCCGAAACCCGACGCGACGTGGCTCGAAATCGGCGCGGGTCACGGCGAAATGACTTCGCTGCTCGCGCAGCGCGTCCGGCAAGTCATCGCCATCGAGCTCGATCCGCCGCTCGCCCGTCGCCTTGCGGAAACCGCCGCGCCGCTTTCAAATGTGCGCGTTGTCCCCGATGACATCCTTAAACTCGATCTTACCGCGCTCGTGCCGCCCGGCGCCGAACGCGTCCACATCTACGGCAATCTGCCTTACTACATCACCTCGCCCATCTTGCATCGCCTCTTTGAGATCGCCGAGCGCATCGCATCCATTCACATCGTCGTGCAGATGGAAGTGGCCGAACGCATCGTCGCCCGCCCTGGCCGCCGCGACTACGGCTACCTCTCGGTCCTTGCGCAGTTCCACGCGCGCCCCGAGATTCGCATGCGCATTCCTCCCGGCGCATTTAACCCGCCACCGCGCGTATTTTCCGCGCTCGTCAGCATGCAGCTTCCCGGCGAGGGCGACACTCTCGATATCACCGGCACCGCCGCGTTCTTCGAGTTCGTGAAGTTGTGCTTCGCGCAGAAGCGCAAAACGCTCTGGAACAATCTGCGCGGCTCCATTGACGAGGCGCGAGCGAAAATCGCGTTCGCTTCCGCCGGCATCGAACCGCGCGCGCGCGCCGAAGAATTGTCCGTCGCGCAGTTCGCCGCGATATATCGTGCGCTGCAGTAGAGCATCTTCCCCGCCCCTGTACGTAATCCGCTGTACGCCCCAGTCGCCGCCAAAAGCATCCAAGTAACAGGCGGTAGGTATGACCGGGAATATTCCCGACGCCGATTTTCGCTCACGAAGAGGAGGACAACCGCAATGAACGTCCGCAGACCAACTCTGATTTCGACGCTGATCCTCGCCGCGGCGGTCGCATTTGGCGGCGCCAGCGTGGCGCAAGCGGCGCCGGCCGCAAAGTCGCCTAAGGCGCCAACCACGCTCACCAGTCAAGTCGATCACGCCCTTTCCATGCTGCCGCGCTACACCGTGTTTGACAATATCGCCTTCAAGGTGAAGGGAACGAAGGTGATTCTGTTGGGACAAGTCACCGAGCCCGTGAAAAAGGAAGATGCTGAGAACGCCGCAAAGGGCGTATCCGGCGTCACCCAGGTGGTGAACAAAATCCAGGTGCTTCCGCTTTCGCCCATGGATGACCAGACCCGGCAAGCCGAATTTCACGCGATCTACGATTACCCCAGCCTTCAGCGCTACGGCCTGGGCTCGCTCCACGCAATTCGCATCATCGTGGACAATGGCCACGTCACGCTCGTTGGCATCGTGAACTCCAAGACCGACTCCGACACCGCGTCCATCCGCGCCAATGGCGTTCCTGGAGTCTTTTCCGTAACCAACAATCTCGTCGTCCAACCCAGTTAGCCGTTCGCCGCGCTCGGGATGCGGGCCTAATCCTCTTCGGCTCCGCATCCCCCGCCGGCCAAAATGTAACTTAGGCTTCCGCGATAAGCACGTTGCAAGCCGGACACCGTGCGGCGAGCCAGCCTTGCCGCTCCCCGCGCGCCTCTGTGATACTCGCCCCATGAAGATTAGGGCTCCACTTCTGCTTGCGCTGCTGGTGTTCGCGGTCGCGGCGCGAGCCGACGAAATCCGTCTGAAGGACGGCTCAAAGATCATCGGCACGATCGTCGGCTTTGAGGACGGTTCCTTCAAGGTACAGACCAGCTACGGCTTTGCGATGGTCCGCAAGGATCAGATCGTCGAAATCATCCCCAGCATCCCGAAGCAACCGCCAGCGCAGAAGCCAAAGGAATCGCCAGCCGCGCCAAAAGATCAGGAATCGCCCACCGCTGCGCCGGGCAGCGCACAGCCCGCGCCCGCTGTCGCACCGGCGGCGAGTCT
>JBAQYV010000176.1:0-13926 GCA_049790315.1 Candidatus Acidiferrales bacterium
GTCCACGGCGGCGCTTGCGTCGCAGGCCGCCCGGGCCAGCGGCGAGATCGGCTGGATTCGCTTGCGCTTCGGTTGAAGGCGGCGCCTCCGCGGAGTCCGCGGGTTCTTGGTGTTGACCGAAATCGCCTGAACCAAACAAGGTAGGCTCGGAATTTTCGGCTGCGGTGCTGGTCTCCGTCGCGCGCGGCTCAGATGCGCCCGTGTTTCCATGATCACCGGGCTGCGAAGCTTCCGTCGCGCTGGATTCGGAAGCAGCGCCGGGCTCGGGCGAAGTTGGCACAGGAGCGCCGAGGCGCACCAGGGATTCTTCGGCTTTCTTTTTCCATTCCGCACGTCGAAAGCGCTGCACGGCGACGGTGTACCACTCAACGGCCTGCTCGCGATTGCCGGCGCGCTCCTGCACGACGGCGAGCTCGAACGCCGCCATGGCGTCGCGCGTGCGCGAATAGAGCGCTGCGAGCTGCCCAGTTGGATCGGCGCTCGTTTTGGCTTTTCGGATTCGTGCTTGGACTTGCTGCCAATTACCCACGGACCAACATTGTAGCAGCGCGGCGCGCCATGTGGTAGCGCCGCGTCGATTTCCGGCGAGAATGTACGGGGAAACGCGCTTCGATCACGGCGCACTGGCGAGATTGACCGTGCGACCGCAGGAATTTGCGGCGGACGATTTGAGCGTCGTTATTTTTCGGTGGGCGCACGGGGATAGTTCCCTTGAAGAGGTCTCTGGATCTTTCAGTGAAAATGGAATATGGCGTACAAGATCAGGGCGCCAAGACCGCCGAGAATAATCGCCGCGCAGGCGCGCAGCCAAAACAGCCAGGTCAATGCGGGAATCGGTGACGGAGACCGCGGACGTTTGTAAGGCACGGGCGGATCGAGAATTCCCGCGCCCGTAAATTTTCTGGGCGGCGAGCCACCGCGGGCAGAAGAGGCTGCAGCCTCGGGCTCTTCTTCGTATTCGGCAAATTGGTGAGGCATCGCGAGGCTATTATAGTCCCGATCCGGTTGCCGCTTCACCGCGGGGAACGCGGCCAGCGCTCACGCGCGTCGGTCGTCCGGCAGTCGTTGAGGAATGTTGTGTTTCGATGATGAAACAACTCGCTGCCTTCGTTGTTGAACGGGCTCGCGCGCTTGGATTCGATCTTTGCGGCGTAGCCCGTGCCGAAGATTTCGCGGAGCTGGCCCGTTTGCCGGAATGGCTTGCGCGCGGGTATGCGGGCGAAATGCAATATCTGTCGAACCCACGACGTGCGTCTCCCGCCGCCGCGATGCCGGGAGCGCGCAGCGTCATCGTGTGCGCGCTCAACTACAACACCGCGCAACCGCTGTCTACCGAATCCGCGGCAAGCGTCGAAACCGGGCGCGGATGGATTTCGCGCTATGCCTGGGGCGAGGATTACCACCGCGTCCTTCTGGATAAACTTGAGTCGTTGATCGTCGAATTGCAAGGCGCGGTGCGCACTCGCGGCGATGAATCCTTCGAGGCGCACGCTTACGTCGACACTGGTCCTATTGTAGAACGCGTTGCCGCGAAGCACGCCGGACTCGGATGGCTCGCGAAGAATACCTGCCTCATAAATTCGGAGGCCGGCTCGTGGTTATTTCTCGGCGTGATTCTGACGACGCTGGAGCTTGCGCCTTCGCTGGGCGTTGCCGAGGCGCCGCCCGCTGATTTGTGCGGAAATTGCCGTCTGTGTTTGGACGCGTGTCCCACCGGCGCGCTCGTCGAGCCATACGTGCTCGATGCGCGTTTATGCATCTCGTATCTGACGATTGAGCTGCGTGGTTCGATTCCCGCGGAATTGCGCGCGCCGATGGGCCGAAATGTTTTCGGCTGCGACATTTGCCAGGACGTTTGCCCGTGGAATCATCGAGCGCCGATTGGCGTGGCCCCGGAATTTCAACCGCGAAGAGTTTCGGACAACTCGCTCGTTGCGCCGAAGCTGGAATTCCTTCTGAACCTCGACGAGTCCGATTTCCGCGAAGCTTTCCGCGGGAGCCCGGTGCGCCGCACGAAGTGGCGCGGCTTGATACGCAACGCATGCGTCGCCGCAGGCAATACCGGCTTGCGGCCTGGCGATCGTCACCAAGCCGAAATCGTCCAGCGTCTGAAGCAATTGGCGGCTTCGGAGGATTCTGTGATTGCCGAGCACGCCCAATGGGCGCTCGGCCGCATCCAATAGGTTCACTGTTGGGGAGGTCTTGACGTAGAAGTGACGTTGAGACGGGCCGCGCCGCGGCGCTATAATTTAGGTGCGGGCTTTATTGGGAGCTCGTCAGACATTCAGGTGCTGGAACGCGGCCAGCCGGTTGTGCGAGAGGTCTTCCGCATGGATCGAGGAAAGTTTCCACTGGGAATTGATCTTCTCGCCGCAACGACCAACGAGTTTCAGAAGAAATCAAAATCTAGTTCGGAGGAATAACACGTGCCCTTTACATTGCCGCCGCTGCCGTACGGGTTTGACGCACTAGAGCCATCGATCGACGCAAAGACCATGGAGATTCATCACGGCAAGCATCACGCCGCGTACGTCAACAATTTAAACAAGGCCTTGGAGTCGCATCCGGACTTGCAAAGCAAGACTCTCGAGCAACTTCTATCAAGCCTCGATTCACTGCCCGAAGCCATTCGTGGCGCCGTTCGCAACAATGCCGGTGGCCACTGGAATCATTCATTCTTCTGGCCGATTCTGAAAAGCAACAGCGGCGCGGGTCCGTCGGGCGAACTGGCTGCGGCAATCAATTCGGCCTTCGGTGCGTTCGCCGATTTCAAGGCGAAGTTTGCCGCGGCTGGCGCGGGCCGATTCGGTTCGGGCTGGGCGTGGCTGCTGGTCAAGGGCGGCAAGCTCGTGATTGATTCGACGCCCAATCAGGACACGCCGATTTCGCTCGGCGGTACAGCCGTGATCGGCATAGACGTTTGGGAACACGCCTACTACCTGAAGTATCAAAACCGCCGGCCCGATTACATCGAAGCTTGGTGGAACGTCGTCAATTGGGACGCGGCCGCGAAGAACTTCGCCGCAGCCAAGAAGTAAATAAGTACGACGCACTTCCGGCGGTCGCCGGAGGCGATGAACTACTTACGATCCGGCTCGACGGGGCGAATCCAGACGCACCCCGCCGAGCCGTCGTTTTTTTGCGCGCCTGCCCCGACCCAAAACGTCCCTGTGCATGCCGATTAGGTAATCGAACCGCGCGCGCCCGTTTACGCGCGGCGGCGAATCCGACACAATCTGTCGCGACATGGAACGCCAAACCACTTCTGCGCTGGGGCGCAAGATCGCGCAGTCCACCGGCATTGTGATGGCCAGCGTGCTGCTGAGTCGCGTACTGGGATTTTTTCGCGAATGGGAAGTAGCCCACAAGATCGGGGCGAGCCGCATCACCGACAGTTACTACGCCGCGTTCACCCTGCCCGACTTTTTGAATTACCTTGTCGCGGCGGGCTCGCTTGCCGCGACGTTCATTCCTGTTTTCTCGAAATATATGGCCGAGGACAACGAGGAGGAAGGTTGGAAAGTATTTTCCATTGTCACGACCGCGATGGGACTGCTGCTGATACTCGTGGTAACGCTTGGCGAGATATATGCGCCACATATCGTGGCGCTGCTAGCGCCGGGTTTTGTACCGGTTGAGAAGGCGCGCGTCGTTTTCCTGACGCGCCTGATGCTCCCCGCGCAATTCTGTTTTTGTATGCACGGCTTGCTAAGCGCCGTGCAATATGCCAAAGGGCGATTTATCGTGCCGCAATTGGCGCCATTGGTTTACAACACGTTCATCATTCTCGGAGGAGTGCTGCTCGCATCGCGTATCGGGATCACAGGCTTCGCCGTGGGAGTCGTCGCCGGGGCAATCGCGGGGAATTTTCTTCTACAAATCTACGGCGCCATTCGTGCCGGCGCGAAGTTCACACCCTCGCTCAATCTCCGGCATCCCGGTTTCATCATGTTCGTGAAACTGGCGATCCCGATCATGCTGGCGCTTTCGCTTTCCTTCACCGACGACTGGGTGATTCGATGGTTCGGCTCCTACTTGCAGCCGGCGTCAATTACTTGGCTGACGTACGGGAAGACGTTGATGCGGGTACCGCTCGGGATCGTCGGCCAGGCAATCGGCGTCGCGTCATTTCCCGTGCTGGCGACCCTCTACTCCGAAGGCCGGCTGGACGAAATGAACCGGGTGCTCCATGCGACGATGAAGGGCTTAGTCCTGATGCTGGTGCCAATCGCCGCGCTGACCATGGCGCAGAGCCGGCCGCTGGTGCACCTGGTGTTTTCCCACACGCGGCTGCACGAATCCGATTTAAACGCCACCGCGGCGACGCTAGTTTTATTTTCGCTGGGAATGTTTGGCTGGGGCGCGCAGAACATTCTGGCGCGCGCGTTTTACGCCACGCACGATACGATCACGCCGGCGGTGGTCGGCACGGTCATGACTTTCGCTACTCTTCCACTCTATTGGCTTTTTGTGCGCCGCCTGCAACACCTTGGTTTGGCGCTCGAAAGCTCAATCGGGATTACGATGCTAACGGTAGTGCTTTTCATCCTGTTGGTTCGTCGCACACGCGATCACCAGACGGGCGAACTGTTGTGGTTCACGGCGAAAGTCATGCTCGCGTCGGCCGTTGGCGGATTCGCAAGCTGGAAATTTTCGATTTGGATGGGGAGCCATATCGGATGGCGCACAATGCACGGAGCGTTCGTGGACGTTTCGATCGTAAGCCTTCTGGGAATCGTGCTGACGGCGGTGTGTATCTGGATATTGCGCGTGCCTGAGCTGACGATGTACGCGCGTCGAATCTATCGCGGCAGCACGCGCGTTGTCGCCGGCGACGTGAGTTCGTAGCGCACGCCGCGCCACGTAATCCGCCGCGTGGTTGCCGATACGATGTGATTCCACAGCAAGATGAGCGGGATGACCGGAGCGAGCACCGTCCAGATCCATCCCTGCGCCAGAAGCTTCTGCTTCCACTCGGGCAAGAGCTCAATCACCGCCACCAATCGGAGCACTCCCCGTACCACGGCCAGCAGCGGCGGCAACAACATCAACGTGATAATCTGAAACATCGGCGCGCCCGTGGTCCAATCCCCGACGGCAATTGATATTCCCAGAATCAACATCAGCGCGTAGATGATGTGCGCGAGGCCCCCGCGCCACCAGAGCCGCGGCTCGTATACGCGCGTTAGAATCATCTGCCGATTCGTGAACTCGAAAAATCCGCCGGCGGTGGTCGCCGCGATGCAGGGCACCAAACACTCGGGCACGAACCGAATTGGAGCATTGGCTCCGCGGAGCACCCGCGTGAGCGCAAGATCGTCGCTCGCCGCGCCTTGCCAGGCGGCCATCACATGCATCGATTCAAAAGTGTCGCGGCGGATCGCCGTGCCGCCGCCCCAGCAGAAATTGCCGGCATGATTGCCCAGAAATGTCGCCATCGGCGCATTCCACGCGGAAAGCAGCGCGCTCCACAAGCCGCCGCGCTCCACCAGGTACCAGCGGAATGTCGTGGCCGCTCCCAGGCGCGGCTCCGAGAGCGGACCGACTAGGCGCTTCAGCCAATTGCGCGGCGGTTTTCCGTCGGAATCGCAGAAGACGAAAGCGTCGAAACGCCCGCCGACACGCTCAATCGCCACGCGCAGATTGTTTACTTTTTCAGAGCAGCCCGCGGCGCGGCCGGCCAGGATCACTTGCGCGGGCGGCTTACTTTTCGTAGCGACCACCGTGGCCAGATTGTGCGCGGGATCGTCAATGCTGGCGAGAATAAAGAATACTTCGTAATTTGGATAATCGAAACGCGTCAACGCGGTGAGATTTTGTTCCAGGCCAGGCTCGAGTCCCTTGATCGGGCAAAATACGGCGACCGCCGGCGTATAAAATCCCGGATCGCTTGACGCGCCGCGCTGCGCCGCGCGCAACCAGCGAAACGAATCCCACAGGTTGTAGACGCCCTGCAGAATCTGCTCGACAACAATAATGTAGAAGAGAAGAAGCATTGCCACGCAGCGTTGAGGATAACAGCATATGGGCGCTACCGGCTGTTTGTTACGGCGCGATGCGGCTAAAATCACAGCAACCGATTTCTTGGACAGGAGGACACACGATGTCGCCCGAAAGCAACACGCTGATCAATGCGGCCCTCGTAACCGGGGCTTTTGAATTGCCGGGATATCGCATCGTCCGGAATTGCGGAATCGTGCGCGGAATCGTGGTGCGCTCGCGCAGCCTGCTTGGCAATTTCGCCGCCGGGTTGCAGACCATCGTCGGCGGCAATATCACGGTACTGACGGAGCTTTGCGAAAACACCCGCGAAGAGGCTTACGACTTGATGGTCGAGCACGCCGTAGAACACGGCGCGAACGCGATTATCGGGATGCGCTATGACGCTACCGAGATTATGCAGGGCGTAACCGAAGTGCTCGCATATGGCACCGCCGTGCGCGTCGAAGCGGCTTCGAGCTAGCGACGCCAGAATGGCGGCGTCGCGATCGATAGGGAACAATTGATAGCTCGCTAGCTATCGTGGTTCTCGAATTCCGAGCGCGCGCGCCAGAATTTTTCCGGCCGCGCGAACCAGTTCGCCGTGAAATCGATCGGCCGCGCGTCGCGCCTTTTCCATCATCGAAGAATCGAGCAACAACGCGCAGCGATCCGGGAATGGGAATCGTTCCGGCGCCGTTGATTCGCGTTTTGCGGGCGCTTTGCCGCCGCGGCGAGTGGCGCGCACCACCGGAACCGGCTGCTGCGGACCCATTCGAGTGTAGAGTTCGAGATCCCGCATGAACTCTTCCATTTCTTCCGCCGACCAGTGTTCTACGCGACCGAGCGCCGAGAACGTTTGCTCGAAAAAGGCCTTCGCCGCCGCCGCTTCGGACTCGGCGAGATTCGTGCCGCGGCGCTTGCCGAAAAATCTCGGCAATTGCTCGCGCACTTCGATGATCATCGCCAGCAGGGCTTCGCGCCCGATCGTCACTTCGAGTTCGCGGACCCGCGCGCTCGATGCGGCCACGGCCTTGCGGTCGAATTCCTTCGCATATCCGACAACGAAATTTCGCACCAAGCCGTCGCGCTCAAGCGCATGGCAAAGCGCCTGTGCGACGGCGCCGCCGTAGGATGGAAATAATTTTCGCGCCGTAGGCATCGCTTTACGCACCGAGGGATCGGAAAATATCGGAGACAGTTTTATTCTATCGAGGGAGAGGCAAAACGCGAAGCACTGCCGTCTGGGATAAGCGGCGGAAAAGAAATGGGGGCGAACAAATCGTTCACCCCCCGGTCAAGTGGTTAATTTTTACCGCGCGTGATCGGCTTAGTGCACCGCCGGCGGAGTTACCACCGGAGGGACTTGCCCCGGCTGGAGCACGACGGCGGAAGCGGGAGCTTTCGACAGCGCCCACTCGAGCGCCTGCTCCACTGTGCGAGCGTAGTGGATTTCGACGCCTTCGAGCACGTGATCCTGCAAATCTTCCTTCACGTTCGGCTCATTCTCCGCCGGAAGGATGACTTCGCGAATCCCCGCGCGCTTGGCGCCCAGCACCTTCTCCTTGATTCCGCCCACCGGCAGAACCACGCCGGAGAGCGAAAGCTCGCCCGTCATCGCGACGCGTGGCCGCACCGGGCGTCCCGAGAGCAGGCTGACAAGCGCCGTCACCATCGCGACGCCCGCCGAAGGACCATCCTTAGGCACCGCGCCCGAGGGCACGTGGATGTGGATGTCCTGCTTGCGGAAAAAGTCCGGATCGATACCGTACAGTTCGGCATTCGCGCGGACCCACGTGAGCGCCGCGGTCATGGACTCCTGCATCACTTCACCCAAATGGCCGGTCATTGTGAATTGTTTGCCACCGCGCATGCGGCTCGCCTCTATGAATACGATGTCGCCGCCCGCCGGTGTCCACACCAAGCCGACCGAAGTGCCCGGCCGCTTCACGCGGTCTTCCACCTCGCGCTCGGAGCGGTACTTCGGCACGCCGAGCGTTTTCCGCACGATTTCCGGAGTGACGGTCAGCAAGCCGAGATCGTTTTCGGCGATGCGCCGCGCCTGCTTGCGCACCAGCGTGGCGATCTCGCGTTCGAGATTGCGCACGCCGGCCTCACGCGTGTAGCTGTGAATAATTTCGCGCAAGCCGTCGTCGGTGAATGTCACCTGCTCGCCGAGTTTCAGGCCGTGTTCGGTGGTCTGCTTCGGCACCAGGTATTTTTGCGCGATGTGAACCTTCTCGACTTCGGTGTAGCCCGGCAACTCGATGATTTCCATCCGGTCGCGCAACGGCTCCGGAATCGGATCCATCCAGTTGGCCGTGGCGATGAACAGAACTTTCGAGAGATCGAACGGCACGTCGAGATAGTGGTCGCGGAACGAGCCGTTCTGCTCCGGGTCCAGCACCTCCATCAGCGCCGCCGAAGGATCGCCGCGGAAATCGCGGCCGAGTTTGTCCACTTCGTCGAGCATGAAAACAGGATCGTTCGTCTCCGCGCGCCGCAGGCCCTGAATGATCTGGCCCGGCAACGCGCCGATGTATGTCCGGCGATGGCCGCGAATTTCGGCTTCGTCGTGCATGCCGCCGAGCGAGATGCGGACGAACTTCCGATCGAGAGCACGCGCGATCGATTTTCCGAGCGAGGTTTTCCCCACGCCCGGTGGCCCGACAAAGCACAGAATCGGACCTTTCATTCCTGGCTGCAATTTCTTTACGGCCAGGTAGTCGAGAATGCGCTCTTTAACCTTTTCCAGGTCGTAGTGATCCTGGTCCAGGATTTCGCGTCCCTTGGGGATATCGATCTCGCTCACGCCCGCGGACTTATTCCACGGAAGCGAGGTCATCCATTCGAGGTACGTGCGCGCCACCATGTATTCGGCTGAAGCCGGCGTCATCTTCTGAAGCCGCTTCATTTCGCGCGTGCATTCTTTCTTGGCTTCCGCCGGCATTCCTGATTGTTCGAGCTTCTTGCGAAGGTCTTCCAGATCGGCTTGGCCGTCGTCGCCTTCGCCCAATTCCTTCTGGATGGCCTTCATCTGCTCGCGCAACAGGTATTCGCGCTGGCTCTGGCTCACCTGTTCTTGCACTTGCTCTTGAATCTTGTTGCGCAGCTCCAGAACTTCGAGTTCCTTCGAGAGCTCACGGATCAGCGTCTCAAATCGCCGACGCACGTCAGGCGTTTCGAGCAGCTCTTGCCGAAGCAGCGTGGGCAGCGACGGCAGGTTCGCCGCGATGAAATCCGCCAGGCGAACCGGGTCGTCGATGTTCAGCGCCGCGGTCTGCAAGTCGTCGGAGAGTTGCGGTGAGCGCGCCACCACATCGCGGAACAAATCCCGAGCGTTGCGTTCGAGCGCCTCAAGTTCGTTGTCTTCCGGACCGACGATCTCTTCCAGCTTTTCGACGCGCGCGCGCAGAAATGGTTGGAAATTTACAAGCTCCGCCACGCGAATCCGATACAAGCCTTCCAGAAACACCACGACGTTGCCGTTCGGCATGCGAACAAGCTTGTGGATTTTGGCTGCGGTGCCAACAGTGTGCAGATCGGCAGCGGTCGGTTCTTCAACGCGTGGATCGTGTTGTGCTACGATCCCGAGGCGCTTCTCTTCGCCGTGCAATGAATTCAAAAGTGCGAGCGAACTCTCGCGGCCCACGGTGATGGGCTGCACCCCGCCCGGAAAAAGCACAATTTCACGGACTGGCAGGATCGCGAGTTCTTCGGACTGCGGTATTTGGGGCTGCTGGGTTTCGCTCATGTAACCCCCTCGGCTTAGCCTCTATCAGAACTAAATGAACACAGCACTCAAACAACCAATTGGATGCAGGAAGTTTGCGAAACGGTGCGGCCTTTTCATAAATCGCTTATATAAAATATGAGCTTCTGATACTAAGGTATTTAATTCTAGCACAATCCAGCATATTCCTTGTATCTTATTCATTTTAAGCTGTTAATTGTAAACCGCTCTCGCTCCAGCCTTTGAGGCCCATCTTGGAGCGCTGTTTTAGACGCCGAATCAGCCTCCGGCCCGCGGGACCTTGTTACTTGTCCCGAGCAAGAGCGTGCGCCCTGCGGTAACGATTAAGGGACCGCCAGCACCCGCTGGAGACTCCAAACGGGAACCTATCGGCCGTCCCTGGCAAGCCACTAGATTGAAAATTTTTCACGCACAAACGCCAAGGCCTGCTCGCGGTCGCTCAGCCCACCATCGAGTTGGGCTTCCTCGACGGCGTGAAGGATATCCTTGTACAACCGCCCGGGAGGAAGTCCCATCGCTTTCAAGTCCTCGCCGGTCACCAAGCGGGGCGGCCGGACTTGCTCCGGCGGCGTCTCCGCGAGGAAGCGCCGCACGAATTCGTACGCGTCAAGATTCCGGTGGCTTGAAAGACAGTCCAGTCGATGAAGCTCCAGATGTTCATCAAAGCGCGGCAGACGCACGAATCGTTTGAGCGTAGCCGGGCGCATCTGGAACACGTCCTTGAAGCGAAGGTGATTCGCCACGAGCGCTTCGATCTGCGTCGTGTCGTCATTTGAAAAATGCAGCGCACGACAAATTTCGAGCGCCATCGCGGTGCCCACCTCAACGTGGCGATCGAAACGTATGCGATCTCCGGCGCTCGTGGCGGGAGTGAAGGTCGGCGGCTTGCCAATATCGTGCAGCAAAACGCCCCACGCCAACTTGGGCGATGCGCTCGCGGCCAATCCTTCGAGCATCATCAGCGTGTGCACCCAGACGTCGCCTTCCGGATGAAATTGCGGCGGCTGCTCCACGCCTTTCATCCGCGCGATTCCCGGCAGCAGTGGCGCCAGCAGTCCGGTTTCGTCGAGCAGCTCGAACGCACGCCGCGCCGCGCCTTCGGTCAGCACGCGCGTCAGTTCGTCGCGTATGCGTTCGGCAGAGACTTCCTTAATCTCGCTCGCGCGCTTGCGAATCGCATTGAACGTCGCGGGCTCAATGCGGTAACCGAATCGTGCGGCGAAACGCACGGCGCGCAACATGCGGAGTTTGTCTTCCGCGAAACGCCGATCGGGATCGCCGATCGCGCGCACCAATCCCGCGCGCAAATCGTCGCGCCCGCCCACGAAGTCGAGGACTTGCTTCGTGCGCGGATCGAGCAGCAAACCATTGATCGTGAAATCGCGGCGGCGCACATCTTCTTCGGCCGTGCGCGAGAAAATCACATGATCGGGATGGCGCCCATCGGAATATCCGACATCGGAGCGAAACGTCGCGACCTCCACATCGGCATCGTCTTCATGCACCAGGATCACTCCGAATTTCGCCCCGATCGTCAGGCTGCCGGGAAATAGCTCGACCACGCGTTCCGGCACAGCGTCGGTCGCCACATCGAAATCAGCCGGTTCGCGCCCGAGTTCGAGATCGCGCACGCATCCGCCCACCAGATACGCCTGGTGGCCGTTGCTCGACAGCACTTCACAGATATGCAACGCGAGTTCGCGCGGCGTCATGGCAGGATTATGCGCCGAAACGTCAATCTTCGTCGCGTTCGAGTGACCCGCCGAATTGTACTTTCGAGAACCCGAAGCGGTCGCGCAGCGCGTCGGTGGCGCGCGCCAAGCGCTCGAGTTTTTCTTTGCGGCCCGCATCGAGCAGATCGAGTTGCCGCGCGCCTCCCGAAAATGATTCAAGCGCCACACCGAGCAATCGTATTTTGCGCTCTCGATCCCAATTTTGATCGAACAGCCGCGCGATCGTGCCGATCACGTCGGCATCAAGCCGCGTTGGCGCGGGGAGTGTGTGCGAACGTGTGATCGTCTGGAATCCCTCGTAGCGAATCGTAAGCCGAATCGTGCGCGCCGCCAGACCGGAATCGCGCAGCCGCTTTGCTGCCATCTGCGCCAGGCGGCTCAGCGTAGCATTCGCCAGACGCGGGTCGCCGGTGTCGTGCCCAAACGTGTGATTGTGCGATATCGATTTCGCTTCGGCGTCCAGCAGGAATTCGTACGCATCTTCGCCGTGCGCCTTGCGTTCAAGCGCTTCTCCCCATCGCCCGAAATGTTCTTCGAGATGTTCATGCGTCGCTGCAGCCAATTGACCGACAGTTTTGATTCCGAGATTCGCCAGCGCCGCTTCGGTGACTTTCCCAATGCCCGGAATTCTCCGCACCTCCAAAGGCGCAAGAAACGCTTCTTCGCTTCCGCACGGCACCCACACAAATCCGCGCGGCTTCGCTTGTTCCGAAGCCACTTTCGCGACCAATCGCGTGCGCCCCAATCCCATTGAGCACGGCAGACCCGTCATATCCCAAATGTCGCAGCGCAACCGATGCGCCGCGGCCAGCGGTTGACCGTGTACGCGTTCCGTGCCGGCGAGATCGAGATACGCTTCATCGATCGACGCCATTTCGACGATTGGAGAGTAGCGCGCGAGAATCGCCGCGACCCGATCGCTCCATTCCGAATACAAGCGATGCCGTACTTCCAGAAAAATCGCGTGCGGGCACAGCCGCCCCGCTGTGCGCAACGGCATTGCGGATTGAATTCCGTACTGCCGCGCTTCGTAGCTTGCCGCTGAGACTACCCCGCGCTGATCCGGCTGCCCACCGACAACCACGGGCTTGCCTCTCAGCTCCGGCCGCTCCAGCAGCTCGACCGAAACGAAAAACGCGTCCATATCCACATGCAGGATCGAAGCGTTGCGATCGGAATCGGGAGTTCCGGGCGGCGGGCCGTCCGGCGAAGCGTGCTTAGCGCGGAAGTGGGCGAGTTTAGGCATTGCGGCAAGCAAGACCTCTCTGAGCGCAACTATACACCGATCTTGCGCTCGGGCGAATGAATAGCGAAGCGAGACCGGCCTATGCCCGGGTAGCGGAAGCGACGCGCGCAATGCTCGCAAGGTCATTGGCGATCGCGATGTCGCGCCAGCCGGTGGCGAGGAGTGACCGAACGTGTTCGGCGGCGTTATAGCCAAGCTCGACTACGAGCACGCCGTCTACAGGAAGCAATTCCCTCGCCTGGCGAATCAGCGGGGTATATACATCGAGCCCCGTTTCGCCAGCGAAGAGCGCGGCGCGAGGTTCATGTTCGCGCACTTCGCGCTGAAGCGATGCCGCATCAGCCAGCGCGACGTACGGTGGATTACTGACGATCATGTCGAATTTTATATCGCTGCTGGAATCGCTCGCCGTCGACGCGAAATCACCCTCGCGTGAAAACGCATCAAGCAAATTGCATTCGAGAAACTCGATGCGCCCTGCGACGCCATGCCTTGCGGCGTTGCGCCGCGCCACACCCAGCGCCGGAGCGGAAATGTCCGTTGCGAAGATGTGCGCACGCGGCAACTCTGTTGCGAGCGCCACTGCCAAGCATCCCGAGCCTGTGCCGACATCTGCAACGCGCAGCGTTTCGCTCTTTCGCGCGCCCAATCGCGCGAGCGCCACTTCCACGACATGTTCTGTCTCCGGGCGCGGGATCAGCACGTCTGGCGTGACCTCGAATTCCAGTCCCCAAAATTCTTGCGTGCCCGTCAGATATTGCACCGGCGTTCCCGCAGCGCGCTGCGAGACGAGCGCGAAATAGTTTTGCCATTGATCGCCACTTAGGGGTGCTTCGGGATGCGCGTAAATCCAAGTGCGGTCGCGCTTCATCACGTGTAGCAAGAGCATCTCGGCCGCGAGCGTGGCCGAAGGCACGCCTTCGCTCTCAAGGCGGACGATCGCCTCACTCAATGCGGTGCGAACATTCATTGGAATTTCGGCGGCATCATGTTGTGATAGCGAGAAAATAGCAGCAGCGCAAATTGCGCCGCGGTTTACGCGTGGCCCAGCTCTTCATTCAGCCGCTCGGCTTCGTGATGTCCCACCAGCGCGTCGACGAAAGACGCGAGCTTGCCGTCCATCACGTCGGTGAGCTGATGAATCGTCAATCCGATGCGATGGTCCGTGACGCGATTCTGCGGAAAGTTATACGTGCGAATTTTCTCCGAGCGGT
>JBAQYV010000177.1:0-85359 GCA_049790315.1 Candidatus Acidiferrales bacterium
GTCGGATAGTAGGCCACGCAACCACCGCCGCTGATGCAGGCGGCGTCAGAATGCGTGCGCTGGAAATAATCGAGCCAGAACGCGAGATCGTATTTGCCGGGATCGTCCTCGACCAGAGTGAGTTGCGCCCATCGCGACGTTTTGCCGATCCACGATGGGGCGCCGGCGGGCAACACAGTGGCAGCGTCTTGCGCCGCGGCGAGCGGCCGAGTTGCAAACGGCGCGAGCGCGGCGACGGCTCCGGCGGCAGTGGTGGTTTTCAGAAATTGTCTGCGGGAAAAAGGTGGCATGGTCATGGGGCCATCCGTGGGCGTTCTTCTTATGTGGCTGTGCCGCTTCGGCGGGAACAGTATATGACGCAACGCGCTTTCCACAATGCGAACGGGTTTCCACATGCCCGAGGCGCGTTCGCTCCTTGCGCCGTGCGATAGGCGCGCCTATGCTGTGCTGAATGGCTGACGCGAATTGCAAATTGTGCGGCGGAAGCGGTTGGAAAACCGTGGAGCGCGTGGCGGCGGACGAACCGGCGCAGCGCGTGGCGCTTGCCAGCGCGTCCGGAACAGCAGCGGCGACGGCGAAATCGCGCCTGGTGTGGGCCGTGCCGTGCGATTGCGCGGGTGCGGACCGCGCGGCGCGCGTTCTAGAGCGGGCGCGGATTCCACAGCGCTACCAGGAATGCGATTTTGAAAATTTCGGCACGGATTGGCCTTCTCTTTTGTATGACAACATGCCCGAGGCAACGGCTTGGAGCCGAAGTCTCGAACAGGCACGGCTGGTGGTGGCGACGTTTGCGCGCGAATATCCGGCCGGAGATCAAGCAGGGCTCTTGTTGATGGGCACATGTGGCGTTGGGAAAACGCACTTGGCGGTCGCCGCGCTGCGGCAGGTGGTTCAGCGCGGACACGTCGGTCTGTTTTACGATTACCGCGAACTGTTGAAGGAAATACAGGGGAGTTACAATGCGGCGAGCCAATCGACTGAGCTTGGCGTGTTGGAACCTGTGCTGAACGCCGAAGTGTTGGTGCTCGACGACGCGGGCGCGGGGACACCTTCGCCTTGGGCGCTCGAAACGCTGGGGCACATTCTGAACACGCGGTACAACCAGCATCGCGTGACGCTGCTGACCACAAATTATCCCGACGGCCCCGCGCAACTGCCCGCGGCGGCGCGACGACGAGCGGCGACTTCAACGACTGCTCCCGCGACGATCGAGGAAACGCTCGCGGACCGGCTGGGATCGCGCATCCGATCGCGCCTGTATGAAATGTGCCGCACGATCGAAATCAACACCCCGGATTTCCGCGAAGCCAAGTTTTCGGCAGGGCGCGCCCGCCCCTAAGTCCCGCGCATCCGCCGGAAAAATTGCGGCGTACCGGTTACTTTTATCTTGCGATTTGAATCGAATTATAGTTTTTCACTTGAAAAAATTTCGATCGCGAGTGCGGTATGCATTTGACTCGCGTCGCCGGTGATGTAAACTTTACAACTCGCGTGAACGCTTACGCTCGGCGATCAGCGCGACGCGTCCCAGCGCAACATCAGTTCGGGATCGGGGGAAACGCCAAGTATCAGCGGAAAATCTGAATGGCACAGATTTTTCATCGCAGCACAAATACAATTTCCCGACTCACGATCTATTTGAGCCTGGTACTCGTGGCCGTACTCTTCCTGGTCGGCGCGAAGATCGAAAGCTCGGGATACGTCACCTCCGCGAACGTCGTCGTTGAGCAACCCATCCAATTCAGCCACAAACATCACGTTTCCGACGACGGGATTGACTGCCGCTACTGCCACACCGGTGTTGAAAGTTCTTCGTTCGCGGGCATCCCACCTACAAAAACCTGCATGACCTGCCATTCGGTTTTGTTTACGGACAGTCCTTTCCTGGAACCGGTGCGTGCAAGCTATCGCACGGGAGTCCCCATCCAGTGGAATCGCGTGCATAAACTGGATCAATTCGCTTATTTCGATCACAGCATTCACATCGCAAAAGGCATTGGTTGCTACACGTGCCACGGCGCTGTTGACCAGATGCCGCTGGTGCGCCAGGTGGCTTCGCTACAGATGGAATGGTGCATCGACTGCCACCGCCAGCCGGAAAAATATCTGCGGCCGAAGGATCAGGTGTTCAACATGTCTTACCGGCCGCCGCCGGACCAAATCGCTCTGGGATTGAAATTGAAGCAGGAATATCACATTCGCGACTCGCGGGATTTGACGAGCTGCTCGACGTGCCACCGGTGAAACCGTGAACTGCAAAGACGAAAAACCGAAAGTGATTCCCGCCGCGCCGCTCGACCTTGCGGCCGTGCGCGCCAAGCTGGCGGGAAAAACGGGACGCCAGTACTGGCGCAGCATGGAAGAGCTTTCCGACGATCCGCGCTTCGAGGAAATGCTGCACCGCGAATTCCCGCGGCACGCTTCGGAGCTGCCGGCCGGCGTCGACCGGCGAAAATTCTTGCAGTTGATGGGGGCATCGCTCGCGCTTGCGGGACTTACGGGATGCGGCAGCGGCTCGAACGAAACGATTGTTCCTTACGTGCGCCAACCGGAAAACACGATCCCCGGCATTCCGCAATTCTACGCAACCACGATGCCGCTGGCGGGATCGGCGGTAGGGCTGCTGGTGGAAACGCACGAAGGCCGGCCCACTAAAGTTGAAGGGAATCCGAAACATCCGGCGAGTCTGGGTGCGACCGACGTGTTCGCGCAGGCTTCGGTGCTCGAGCTTTACGATCCCGATCGCTCGCAGGTGCTGACTTATCTGGGTGACATTCGGCCGTGGTCGGCGCTGCTGGGCGCGATCGAGACCGCACTGGCGGAACAAAAAGATAGCAAGGGCGCGGGATTGCGATTCCTGAGCGGAACCGTGATTTCTCCGACGCTGAGCGCGCAAATGGAATCGCTGCTGGCCGCTTATCCGGCGGCGAAGTGGCATCAGTGGGAGTCCGCGGGGCACGATTCGGTTCGCGCGGGCGCGCAAATGGCTTTTGGGCGCGCGGTGAATACGTATTACAGCCCGGAAAAAGCGGACGTTATCGTTTCGCTCGACGCCGATTTCCTGACAAGCGGTCCCGGCTCCTTGCGTTACGCGCGAGAATTTTCGCGGCGGCGCGTACCCGATGCGCCCGGCGGTATGACGCGTCTTTACGCCGTGGAATCCATGCCGGCTCCGACGGGCGCGAAAGCGGATCATCGGATGCCATTGCGTCCGAGCCAGGTCCGCGGCTTCACGCTGGCGCTCGCCGCGAAATTGGGAATTGGCGTGCAGCCAACCGGCGATGCGGGCGTTTCCGACGAATGGATTTCGGCGGTGGCGCGCGATCTTCGGAAACATCGCGGCGCGAGTCTGGTGATCGCGGGCGATCAGCAACCCGCGGAAGTGCATGCCGTAGCTCACATGATCAATCATGCGCTTGGCTCCGTGGGCACGACGGTGTTTTACACCGAGCCGATCGAAGCGCGGCCGATGGATCAGCTCGCGTCGCTGGTGGATTTGGCGAACGATCTCGATGCGGGCCGCGTGCAAACGATCGTGATCCTGGGCTGCAATCCGGTGTATGACGCGCCGGTCGATTTGGTGTTCGGCGAAAAATTGCTGAAGGCTCCGCGCAGAATTCACCTGGGCGAATACCCGGACGAAACCTCCGAATTGTGCCAGTGGCACGTGCCGATGGCGCACTTCCTGGAATCGTGGAGCGACGCGCGGACGTTTGACGGCACGGCGAGCATCATTCAGCCGCTGATCGCGCCGCTTTACACCGGGAAATCGGCTCACGAATTGATCGCGGCGTTCGCGAAAGATTCGGTGACGGATAGTTACGGACTGGTGCGGCGATTCTGGCAAAAACAGATCGGCGGCGGCGACTTCGAGACCGCGTGGCGCCGCGCGCTGAACGACGGCGTGATCGAGAACACGCGCCTTGCGCCGCTCGATGTGACTCCGCAACTCACCGCGCTTGCGAGCGCCACCGCTGCGGCGCCGGCGACGCCAAGCGCCGCCGGCAGCAATTGCGAAATCGCGTTCCGCCCGGACCCCGCGGTTTTCGACGGGCGCTTCGCGAACAATGCATGGCTTGAAGAATTGCCGAAGCCCATCACGCGCCTCACTTGGGACAACGCCGCGATGGTGAGTCCGGCGACGGCGCAGCAGATCGGTCTGACGTATACGATCGATACGACCGGCGGCGAGCACGGACAGATTGAAGTGGATATGGTGGAAGTGGAATACGCCGGCCGCACGATCGAGGCGGCGACCTGGATTTTGCCGGGATTGCCCGACGGCATGGTGGTGCTGCACTTGGGCTACGGCCGCAGGAATGCGGGCAAGGTCGCGAGCGGGCTGGGATTTGATGTTGGCCGGATACGCACGTCAACCGCGCCGTGGGGCGCGGCGGGCGCGCACGTGCGAAAACTTGCGGGCCGTACCTATCCGCTGGCCTGCGTGCAGTTTCATTACAGCATGGAAGGCCGCGAGATCGTGCGCTCGGCCACGCTCGCCGAATACCGCGCGCATCCGACGTTCGCGCCCGACGCCGTGGAGGTGCCATCGCCGGGACTAACGCTTTATCCCAATGAGCACCCGTACAACGCTAACGCGTGGGCGCTTTCGATCGATCTGAATCGCTGCGTAGGCTGCAACGCGTGCGTCGTTGCGTGCCAATCGGAAAACAACATTCCGGTGGTGGGCAAGGAACAGGTGATGGCCGGGCGCGAGATGCATTGGATTCGCATTGACCGCTATTACGCGGGCGATTCGCCGGAACAACTGGCCAATCCCGAAACTTTTTTCCAGCCTGTTCCGTGCATGCAGTGCGAGAACGCGCCCTGCGAAGAAGTCTGCCCTGTGGGCGCGACGAACCACAGCTCCGAGGGCCTGAACGACATGGTCTACAACCGGTGCGTGGGCACGCGCTACTGCTCGAACAATTGCCCGTACAAAGTTCGGCGATTCAATTTCTTCGCCTACGCCGATTACGATACTCCGGCGCTGAAGATGCAGCGCAATCCGGAAGTTACCGTGCGCAGCCGCGGCGTGATGGAGAAATGCACATACTGCGTGCAGCGCATCACGAAGGGGCGCATCGCGGCCGATAAAGAAGATCGCGACGTACGCGACGGCGAAATCATTACGGCATGCCAGCAAGCGTGCCCGGCTGAAGCCATCATCTTTGGGAATAAAAATGACGCCAGCAGCCGCGTGGCGCATCTGAAGGCCGATCCGCGCAATTACGGGTTGCTGGCCGAGCTGAACACCCGGCCGCGCACCACCTATCTTGCCGCTGTGCGCAATCCGAATCCTGAAATTGAAAACGGAGGCGGCCATGGCGCCTGATTTGCCGACGCCCGAGACAACCAGCTCCGAGCTGCCTCCGGTTCGCCGGCGATCGCCTGTCATCCAACCGGGCTACACGTTCGCGTCGGTCACGGACAAAATCGGCTCAATCGTTCTGACGCAGCGATTCGGCGCGGGCTGGTGGGCGGGATTCCTGTTCTCGTTCGCGCTGGTGCTGATGCTGTTCTACGCCATGAGTTATTTGATCATCAAAGGCGTAGGGATCTGGGGCATCAACATTCCGGTTGGCTGGGGATTCGCGATCACGAATTTCGTGTGGTGGATCGGTATTGGTCACGCCGGCACGCTGATCTCCGCGGTGTTGCTGCTGCTGAATCAGAGCTGGCGCACCTCGATCAATCGATTCGCCGAGGCCATGACTCTTTTTGCCGTGGCCTGCGCCGGCCTGTTTCCCTTGCTGCACATGGGACGTCCCTGGTTCGGATATTGGCTGCTTCCCTATCCGAACGTGATGGGCTTATGGCCGCAATTTCGCAGCCCGCTGGTGTGGGACGTTTTCGCCGTTTCGACTTACCTGACTGTGTCGCTGATCTTCTGGTTCGTTGGATTGATTCCGGACCTTGCGACGTTGCGCGACAGAGCGACGAAACGCGCGCACAAAATCGTGTATGGCATCCTGGCGATGGGCTGGCGCGGTTCGGCCACCCATTGGTACCGCTACGAGACGGCTTATCTGCTGCTTGCCGGCCTGGCGACGCCACTGGTGGTTTCGGTGCATTCCGTGGTCAGCCTTGATTTCGCCGTGGGCATAATCCCCGGCTGGCATTCTACGATTTTCCCACCCTACTTTGTCGCCGGCGCCATCTATTCGGGTTTTGCTATGGTGCTGACGCTGGCGATTCCGTTGCGCGCGGCGTATCACCTGGAAGATTTCATCACCATGCGCCATCTGGACAACATGGCCAAGGTGATGCTTTCCACCGGACTGATCGTGGCCTACGGCTACACCATGGAAATTTTCACTTCGTGGTACAGCGACAATATTTACGAGATTTTTCTCGCTTTGAATCGCGCCTTCGGGCCCTACGGCTATTTGTACTGGCTGCTGATCCTCTGCAACATACTGTTGCCGCAACTGCTCTGGTTTCCGCGCTTCCGGCAAAACGTGGCGGCTCTGTTCGGAATGTCGTTGATCATCAACGTCGGCATGTGGCTCGAGCGGTTTGTCATCGTGGTCGTCAGCTTGCACCGCGATTTTCTACCGTCATCGTGGGGCATGTACTCGCCCACGCGTTGGGACTGGGCGGTCCTGGTCGGCTCGATGGGATTGTTCGTGATGCTGCTGTTCTTATTCATCCGATTCCTGCCCATGATTTCCATTTTTGAAATGCGCGAGCTGGTGGAGGAAACCAGCCCGAACCCGAGCGGTGGCGACTGATGCCCCGGCGCGCGCTCCTTTACGGATTGCTGGCTGAGTTCGAGAAGCCCGAACAGTTGATGGTCGCGGCGCATCGCGCTCGAGAAGCCGGCTATCGCCGCATGGACGCCTACACACCGTTTCCCGTCGAAGGCCTGGCCCAGGCGCTGGGGCGCAAGCGCACCATGGTGCCCTTGATCACGTTGATCGGCGGCCTATTGGGTGGCTCGGGCGGATTTGCAATGCAATATTGGATTTCAAAAACGGCGTATCCCATCGACGTAGGCGGCCGGCCGTTCAACAGTTGGCCCGCGTTTATTCCCGTGACGTTTGAATTGACGATCCTGTGCGCATCGCTTTCCGCGGTGCTGGGCATGCTCGCGCTCAACGGCTTGCCCATGCCGCACCATCCGCTGTTCAATGAGCCGCGCTTTGCCTTGGCCTCGCGCGACCGCTTCTTCCTGTGCGTGGAGTCGCGCGACCGTCAATTCGATCGCGCCAAGACCCGCGAGTTTCTCGAAGGCCTGTCGAGCCGCGCCGTCATGGAGGTCGAGAACCTTTGAGGACTCGACACATTTCCGTGTGGCTTCTTGGCGCGGTGTCTGCATTCGGGGCTCTCTGCGGTTGCCAGCAGCAAATGGCCATACAGCCGGTTTACAAGCCATTAGCGGCCAGCGACTACTTTGCGGATGGCCAATCGGCGCGGCAGCCGGTGGATGGGACGCTGGCGCAAGGCCGCGCCGAGCTCGATTATCTGTACGTTGCGAAGGACGACACGGCGTTCCCGCTGCCGCTGACGGCGGAGCTGGTGGCGCGCGGCCAGCAACGCTACAACATTTATTGCATGCCGTGCCACGGGCAACTCGGCGATGGCAACGGATTCATCGTCACGCGCGGGTTCCGCCGGCCGCCGACGTTTCATAGCGACCGGCTGCGCGCGGCCCCGGTGGGCCATTTCTTCGACGTAATCACGAATGGTTTCGGCGCGATGTACGATTTGTCCGCGCAGATTCCACCGCGCGACCGCTGGGCCATCATCGCCTATGTCCGCGCGCTGCAATTGAGCCAAAACGCTCCCGCGGCGCGGCTCACGCCGGACGAGCGCGCGACGCTCGATCAGGAAGGCGCCGCGCAATGAGCGCCACTTCCAATCGCGTGGGTCTTCTGGGTTACATGGCGCCTGAGGATACGGCGCGCTGGCAATCGACCGCGCTGCTCGTCGGCGTGGTTTCGTTGATCATTTGCGCCGTGGGCGGCTTTCTTAACCCCACACAATTCTTCCGCTCATATCTCATCGGCTTCTTTTTCTGGCTGGGAATCGCGCTGGGCTGCATGGCGCTGCTGATGCTCCAGTATCTTTCGGGCGGCGCCTGGGGAGTGATTAGCCGGCGGCCTCTTGAAAGCGCCTCCCGGACCATGCCGCTGATGCTGGTGCTTTTTATTCCCATCGCGTTCGGAATCCATCGCGTGTACGGATGGTCCCTGCCGGGCGCGAACCTGCCGCGTCACAAGGCCATTTATCTGACCGTGCCTTTTTTTCTCGAACGCGCGGTAATTTATTTCGCGATCTGGATCGTAATGGGTTGGCTCTTCAATCGCTGGTCGCATCAGCAGGATCAAACCGCGGACCCGCGGCTCAAGGTCAAATTGCGATTTCTGAGCGGCCCCGGCCTGGTGATCTATGGCCTGACGATTTCTTTCGCCGCGGTGGACTGGATCATGTCGCTCGATCCGTCCTGGTATTCGAGCATTTTCGGAATGCTAATCATCGGCGGGCAATTGGTTGCCGGCATGTCGATGATTATTGTCGTTCTGGTGGCGCTGGGCCGCGAAGAACCGATGAAGAGCGTTTACCAGTCGCGGCATTTCCACGATTTGGGCAAGTTGCTGATCTCATTTGTGATGATCTGGGCTTACGTTGCGGTATCGCAGCTGATCATCATCTGGTCCGGTAATTTACCGGAGGAAATTTCCTGGTACATGGCGCGTTTAGTGGGCGAATGGCGCTGGGTGGGATTGATTTTGGTGATCGCGCACTTCGCTTTGCCGTTTGGCCTGTTGCTCTCTCGCGATTTGAAGCGGCAGCCGGCGCGCTTGGTATGGATCGCGGGTCTGCTTTTGGTGGCGCGCTGGGTGGATGTGTACTGGCTGACTGCGCCGGAATTCTGGCCCGGTGGAATTCATCTGCACTGGATGGACGTGCTGATTCCCATCGGCATCGGCGGAATTTGGATTTCATTTTTCATTCGCTATTTGCGGCAATGGCCGCTGCTGCCGATCGGTGATCGCCAGCTCGCGAGCACGCTGGAGCATGAAGCTCATGTCTGAACAAGAGCTCAATGGCGGCCCGGTGAACGTGGAGGAGCCGCTGAACCCTACGGTCCTGGTCGAGGCCAAAGACGTTAGCGTCAGCGGCATCGAGCACGTGGGCGTGTGGCTGATCGTCGTAATCCTCCTCGTTCTGGCGGTGGCCGGCGGAGCTTACAAGTTTCTAACGCGCGTGCAGCCGCTCGGAACGCCGGAGATCGCCGCAGGCGTTACCGCGAATGGCCATAATTTGCCGCCCGCGCCGCGCATGCAGGGAATTCCCGGAGATACCGTGCCGCCGCCCGAACAGCAGCGCGAGTTTCAAAACGCCGCGGCAGCGAAGCTCGATAGTTACGGCTGGGTGGATTCGCAGCACACCGTCGCGCACATTCCGATCGCGGACGCGATGCAAGATTTGGTGAAGAATGGTTTGCCGCAGCCGATGCCGCAAGTTGCGGCACGATCCGCGCAACCAGCCGCGTCACAGGCTGCTGCGCGGAGCAAACCGCAAGCAGACGCTGTGAAGGGAAAGAAGGGGCAATGAAGGCAAGTTGGGTTGGCGGCGCGAGGTTTGGACGCGTCGCGCAAATGTTGGGAATGCCGGCGCTCGCGATTCTGTGCGCCTTCGGCTCACTGCGCGCGCAGGGAATGTTCAATGGCGGAACCGCACCGGCTATTTCCGTGCCATCGAACCAGATGCCGCCGCAGCTTGCGGGCGTGGATTTCGCTCCGCCCTTCGGCGCGACGCTGCCGCTCGATACACAGTTCCGCGACGATACGGGCCGCGCTGTGCGCCTAGGCGATTATTTCGGCTCGAAGCCCGTGATTTTGACGTTCGGCTACTACCAGTGCCCCATGCTGTGCACACAGGTGCAACGCGGCATTGCGAGCGTGCTGAAGGTCGTGAAATTCACGCCGGGAAAAGATTTTGAAATCGTCTTCATCAGCTTCAATCCGAAAGAAACGCCGGCGATGGCCGCCGCGAAGAAAAAAACCGCCATCGACTATTACCATCGCCCCGGCACCGACAACGGTTGGCATTTTCTGGTGGGGGACGACGCGAACATACGGCGCGCCGCGCAAGCCGCCGGATTCAAGTACGTCTACGATCCAAAGACCGGCCTTTACAACCACGCTACGGGAATTCTGGTGCTGACGCCCGACGGAAAAATTTCGCGCGTGTTCTACGGCATCGAATATCCGCCGCGCGATGTGGAGTTGGGCCTCGTTGAATCCTCGCAGGGGAAAATTGGCAGCGCCGTGGATCACTTGCTGCTTTTCTGCTGCGAGTACGACCCTTCAACCGGCCGCTACAGCGCGACGATCCTGGACGTAATCCGCCTAAGCGGAATTCTAGTAGTCATCGCGCTCGGGCTTTTCATGGGAATTTATTGGTGGCGCGATGCGCACTCCGCTGGCGCCATTCCATCGGGAGTCAGATAGAACCGTGGGATCGAATTTTCCATTGTTTCCGGAGCGGGCTTCGAGCGTCGCCGGTGGTGTCGACACGCTCTTCATGCTACTGGTGACGGTCGCGGTTTTCTTTTCGGTGCTGATCGGCTTCAGCATTTTTTATCTTTCCTACCGCTACCGGCGCCGGCCGAACAATCAGGTCGGGCAGCTTGTGCCCGCTTCGGTGCCGCTCGAAATCATCTGGATGGTGGTCCCATTCATGATCGCGATGGTGCTGTTCGCCTGGGGCGCGAAGCTCTACGTCACAATGCGGCGATCGCCTTCGGACGCCATCGATATTTACGTGGTCGGAAAGCAATGGATGTGGAAGATTCAGCACTCCGACGGGCGGCGCGAGTTCAACGAGCTGCATGTTCCGGTGAACCGCGATGTCCAGCTCACCATGATTTCCGAAGACGTGATCCACGATTTCTTCGTGCCGGCGTTTCGCGTGAAGATGGACGTGTTGCCCGGACGTTACAGCACGCTGTGGTTCCGCGCGACGAAAACGGGCCGCTATCACCTGTTTTGCTCGCAGTATTGCGGCACCAATCACTCGACGATGGGCGGCTGGGTCGATGTGATGGAGCCTTCCGAATATCAGGCGTGGCTTTCCGGCGGCTCGAACAGCGAAAGTCCGGAGCAGGCGGGGCAGCATCTGTTCACGACATTGGCCTGCATCTCGTGCCACGGCGAGGGAAATGGGCCCGGTCCGCGCGCGCCTTCGCTGCGCGGAGTTTACGGCTCGACCGTTAAATTGAGCGACGGCCGGACGGTGATGGCCGACGACGCGTATCTGCGCGAATCCGTACTCGATCCCGGAGCAAAAATCGTCGCGGGCTACGACAACATTATGCCGACGTTCCAGGGCGTCGTCAGCGAAGATCAATTGCTGGAATTGTTCGCGTACATCAAGTCCCTGGGAACGCAGCCGGCGCAAAACGGAGCGGGTAGTACCTCCGCACTCGCGCCGGCCGCGCAGTGAAAGGGGTAACAGAGCCATGAGCACCATAACCGCGAACCCGCCGCCAGCCTCAAGCCCGCCAAGCCAGCCGCACAGGCCGCACGAAAACTATCTGACTGCAAATTACGGCATTCGCTCGTGGCTGCTGACAACCGACCATAAACGCATCGGGCTGTTGTATCTGTTCTCGGTGACGTTCTATTTTGCGCTGGGCGGATTTTTCGCCATGTTGATCCGCTTGCAATTGCTCACGCCAGAAGGCTGGCTGGTTACGCCCGACACGTACAATCGTCTCTTCACGATGCACGGCGTGATCATGGTCTTTTTCTTCCTGATTCCTTCCATCCCGGCCGTGCTGGGGAATTTCTTGATTCCCATGATGATCGGCGCGAAGGACCTGGCCTTTCCTAAACTAAATTTGCTGAGCTGGTACATTTTCAACATTGGCGCGCTCTTCACGTTTTATTCCATTGTGACGGGCGGCGTTGACACGGGCTGGACGTTCTACACGCCATACAGCAGCATTTATTCCAACTCGCAGGTTTCGGCCGCGGTGATCGGAATTTTCATCGCCGGATTCGCCTCGATCCTCACGGGGTTGAATTTCATCGTAACGATTCACACCATGCGCGCGCCGGGCATGACGTGGTGGCGCCTGCCGGTCTTTGTCTGGTCGCATTACGCGACCAGCATCATCTTCGTTTTGGGCACGCCGGTGCTGGCGATCACGCTGGCTCTTGTCGCCGCGGAGCGATTATTACATCTGGGCGTCTTTGACCCTCGCTTAGGCGGCGATCCTCTGCTTTTTCAGCATTTATTCTGGTTCTATTCTCATCCGGCTGTATACATCATGATTTTGCCGGCGATGGGCGTCACCACGGAGATCATCGCCACATTTTCGCGCAAGAATCTTTTCGGTTATAAAGCCGTGGCCATCTCGAGCCTGGGAATCGCCGTCATTGGCTTTCTGGTCTGGGCTCATCACATGTTCGTCGCCGGAATTTCGATTTACGCGGCGCTGGTTTTCTCCCTGCTGAGTTACCTGGTCGCGATTCCATCCGCGGTGAAGGTGTTCAACTGGACGGCCACGCTCTATCGCGGCGCGGTCTCGTGGCAAACGCCCATGCTCTACGCCATGGGCTTCATCGGTTTGTTCGTGATGGGTGGGATGACTGGACTATTCCTCGCGGCCATCGGCGCCGACGTCCACGTGCACGACACCTATTTCGTCATCGCGCACTTCCACTACATCATGGTGGGCGGCGCGGTGATGGGGTACTTGGGCGGCCTGCATTATTGGTGGCCCAAGATCACGGGACGTATGTATCCGGAAATGCTGGCGCGCGCCGCGGCGATTATTCTGTTCATCGGTTTCAACCTCACGTTCTTCCCCCAATTCATACTGGGCTACCTCGGTATGCCGCGGCGCTACGCCACGTATCCTCCGGAGTTCCAGATACTCAATGTATTTTCAACCGCCGGCGCATCGATCTTGGGACTCGGCTACCTCTTGCCGATCTGCTATTTCATTTGGTCCATGCGGTATGGTCCGCTCGCGAGTTCAAATCCCTGGCCCGCGACCGGTCTGGAGTGGCAGACCACTTCCCCGCCTCCGACCGAGAATTTTGAGACGACGCCGGTCGTCACCTGGGAACCATATGATTTCGAGCATCGTCCGGACCTGGGCTTGCCGAAACCGGAACGGGCACGCCCCGTGCCACTCGAGGCTCCGGGCCTCGAACTAGGAGATTAGATTGGAACGCACCGACAACCTCTTCGGCCATTTCCGCGACCTCGACCAGCAACGGCAGACCGCTTCGCTGGGCATGTGGGTCTTTCTGATGACCGAGGTGATGTTTTTCGGCGGGCTCTTCCTGACGTACACCACCTATCGCTGGATGTACCACGACGCATTCGCCGCCGCCAGCCGCGATCTCGAAGTTGGCAAGGGCGCTCTGAACACGGGCATTTTGATTCTTTCAAGTTTCACGATGGCCATTTCGGTGTGGGCTGCGCAGATGCGCAAGCGCAAGGTGCTGTGCCTTTTCCTCGTCGTCACGATGCTGCTCGGCGGCGTGTTCCTCACAATTAAGTTCTCCGAGTACGCCCAGAAGTTCCATCACCATCTGGTACCGGGACCTCATTTCATGTTTCCGGGCCCGGTGGCTGAGGCGCATCAGGCGGAGATTTTCTTCGCGCTCTACTTCCTGATGACGGGAATGCACGCCTTGCACATGATCATCGGCGAAGGAATGCTGCTCGTGTTTCTGATCTACGCGTGGAAGGGCAGTTTCACCGGCAATTACCACGCACCCATCGAGAACGGCGGCTTGTACTGGCACTTTGTGGATATCGTCTGGATTTTCCTGTTCCCGCTGCTCTACCTGATCGATCTGCATCATTAAGGAGATTCGCCGAGGCACGCATGGAAACTTCCGCCGAGCACACACCCGAGCACATTGTACCGATCAAGACGTACGCGATTGTGTGCGCAACCCTGCTGTTGCTGACGTTTGTGACCTATCGGGTCGCCTACGTGGACCTCGGCGCGTTCAACGTCGTGGTCGCCGTGGTCATCGCCTGCATCAAGGGAACGCTCGTCGTTCTTTTCTTCATGCACGCCGCATATTCGCCGCGCCGCACGCGCATGGTCATCCTGGCCGGACTCTTCTGGATGATGCTGCTGCTCGGACTGACGCTGGCCGATTATTTCACACGCATCCCGGTGCGCTGATCCCGATCGCGGGCGGGTAGTGGTCTGACGCTGTGCTGCTGGCGACGGTCGAGCCAGGAGCCGCCGCCATATTCGCCGACGCAAGTTCCGTCGCCCTTCTTTGCGTATCTCCGTGCCCTCTGCTCCTCTGCGTTATCTTTACGATTTTGTGCCAGTGAAGATGCTCGCCAATAGCGGCGGCGTAACGCGAAGCGTCTGATGGACACGACTCGGCAACACGCAATTGGCCCACTACTCGCGGGCGGAGTTGATTGACACAGGCGTACCCCACGGGTATCATCCCGAACGAAGCACCTTTTTGTACGCTGTTCGCATCTCCTTCCTTGCACCTGTTCCGTGACTGGGAAGAACGACCGGGGGTAGGCGGGCGCATCCCCGGCGCTGGGTGGGATGGCCTGGGAGGCCGTCACAATGTTTTCCGAAGCTGCAGAAACGCCGGCCGCCGAACGCGACGCCGAGCCGACCGTAACCCCGGCCGCTGAGCCGGCGCAGCAGGAAACCTCCGTGCCTGCCGCCGTTGCCGACGTATCCCAATCCGCCGCCTCAGAAACCGAGTTTGTTCCCGGCGCGGATGCCCCGATGAAATCCCCCGAAGCCGGAACCCAATCTCCCGCTGATTCTCCTTCTCCAGCTTCGTCCGACGCCACCACCTCGGACGCGTCGGCCACCGGCGATGGCGAAGAAGTGCCCAACGAAATGGAACATCTACTCGATCAATACGCCGCGCCACAAAGTACCGCGGTCGAGGGCGAAATCGAGTCCGGCCAGGTCATAGCGGTGACCAATCTGGGCATCGTGGTGAGCCTGGGTGAGAAAACCGAAGGCTTGATCCTCGCGCAAGAAATCACCGAAGCTGAGGAGCCCATCAAGCTCGATCCCGGCCAGCCGATCGAAGTCGTGCGCACCGGTGAGCACAAAGAAGGCTACGCGATTCTGTCGCATCTCCGCGCGCTCAAGCGCCGCGCCTGGCAGAACATCGAAAAGGCCTATCGCGACAAAACGGAATTGACCGGCAAAGTTGTCGATCGCATCAAAGGCGGCTTGGTCGTCAACGTCGGCGTGCGCGCCTTTCTGCCCGCTTCGCAGCTCGATCTGCGCCCTGTTGCCAACCTCGACGAATTGAAGGACAAGGAAATCGCGGTGCGCGTCGTGAAGCTGAATCGCAAGCGCGGCAACGTGGTGGTGAGCCGGCGCGCGATCCTTGAAGAGCAATCGAAGGCCGATCGCCAGAAGCTGCTCGATTCCCTCGAAGAAGGCCAGGTTCGTCGCGGCATGGTCAAAAACGTCACGGCCTACGGCGCTTTTATCGATCTCGGCGGCCTCGACGGCCTGCTGCACGTCACCGACATGTCCTGGGGCCGAGTCACCAGCCCATCCGAAATCGTGCGCCCCGGCGACGACGTTGAAGTGAAAGTTTTAAAGTTCGATAAGGAAAAAGCCCGCGTCGCGCTCGGCCTGAAGCAGCTTCAACCCGACCCATGGCTCAGCGTCGTTGAACGCTACAAAGTCGGCACGCGCCTGCCCGGCAAAATCGTCAGTGTGGTGGATTACGGCGCGTTTGTTGAACTCGAGCCGGGCATCGATGGCTTGGTGCACGCCAGTGAAATGTCCTGGTCGAAGCGCAAGCTGCATCCCTCGAAAGTTGTGAAGCCCGGAGATCCGGTCGAAGTCGTGGTGCTGGGCGTGGACCTAAAAGAGCGCCGAATTTCACTGGGCATGAAACAGACGCAGACCGACCCGTGGCGGGAGTTGGCCGCCAAATATCCCGTTGGCACCGTGGTCGAAGGCCGCGTGCGCAATCTCACGGAATTCGGCGCGTTCGTAGAAATCGAAGAGGGATTCGACGGCCTGATTCACGTCAGCGACATTTCCTGGACCGGCCGCATAAAAACTCCCGGCGACGTCCTGAAAAAAGGCGACACCGTGAAGGCCAAGGTTCTGAAAATCGAGCCTTCAGGCCGCCGCGTTTCGCTCGGCATCAAGCAAGTGAACGACGTCTGGTCAAATTGGTTCGCCGATCACAAGGTGGGCAGCCTGGTCCACGGCAAAGTCTCGCGCTTGACGACCTTCGGCGCTTTCGTCGCGCTCGCCGAAGGCGTCGAAGGCCTCTGCCACATCTCGGAAATCGAAGAACGCCAAAAGGGCGAACGGTCGCAAGCTCCGCCGCGCTCCGCTGGTGCGAAATCTGGCGAGATGTTGCACGTCGGACAGGGCTACGATTTCAAAATCGTGAAAATTCAGCCCGATCAGCACAAAATCGGCCTGAGTTTCCGCGCAGCCATCAAGCAAGCCGAGCGGCGCGATATGGAAGATTACCGCTCGTCTAAGTCTTCGGCGACGGCCACCATTGGCGACGCCATAATGGCCAAGCGTGTAAATCAGTAAGGCGGCGGACCGGGCCGCGCGGCTGAAAAAATCGTTTCCCTGACCTTGTAGTTTAATGATAGGAAAGGCACAGCGTGTCCAGGAAGCCGGGGTCCTGGCCGGGCGCGGCCTGAGTGGCGCCGCACTTTCACATTCCGAATCTTAGCGGAGCAACCGAGACATGAACGAGTCCACATTAACGAAAGCCGACCTGGTTGAAGAGGTCGTGAAATCGACCGAGCTCCCGCGCAAGGACTCGGAAGACATTGTCGAGACGATTTTCGAGGGCATCATCGGCGCCCTCCAAAATGGCGACAAAATCGAAATCCGCGGTTTCGGCAGCTTCCGCACACGCCAGCGTCGCGGCCGCATTGGGCGCAATCCGAAGACGGGCGCCAAGGTTGAGGTGCCGCCCAAGCGCATTCCCTTCTTCAAGCCCAGCAAGGAACTGAAGGATTTCGTCAACACCTCAGGTTCGTCCGCCGGCGCGAAGGGCTAATCCCGGCCGGCGCACGCCTCTGCGCGCGGCCTTTGCTCCGGCTCGCGGACCAACACCGAATATGGACTATCTCTGGACCCCCTGGCGCTACCGCTACCTCGCAGAAACCGGAAAGCATCAGACCTGCATTTTTTGTGACGCTCCCGCGGCCGGTGACGATGCCGCCGCGCACATCGTTCTGCGCGGCGTGAAAAATTACGTCATCCTGAATCGTTTCCCGTACACCACCGGTCACGTCATGATCGTGCCCTACGCGCACACCGCCGAGCTTGGCGATTGCGACGCCGAAACGCTCGCTGAAATGATGCGCTTCGCACAGCGCGTTCAAGCCGCGCTCGCATCCGTGTATCACCCGGAAGGTTACAATCTGGGCATGAATCTTGGCCGCGCAGCCGGCGCCGGCGTGCTTGGCCATTTGCATCTTCACCTGCTGCCTCGCTGGCCCGGCGATTCAAATTTCATGACCACGATTTCCGAAACCAGACTCGAACCCGAAGAATTGAATACCACCTACCAAAAGCTTCGCGACGCGCTCGGCGCGTAAATTGACTCATCTTGCCTCCACGCGCTTTTGCATTTGCAAGGGCGCATCCCCCCTCCGCCCGCTTTAGCTATTCGCGCGGCCTGTCAAATCGACTCCGCGTCGCGCTAGAATCGTCGAGCCGCCGCCGCGCGGCGCCAACCTGTGAATTTCGATCTCACCGAAGAGCAACAACTTCTCCAGCGTACCGTTCGCGAATTTGCGCGCAATGAAGTGCAGCCGCTCGCGAAACAACTCGACGAAACCGGCCAGTTTCCTCTCGAAACTTTTCGGAAAGCGGCCGCCCTTGGTCTCACCGGCGTGGCATTTCCCGAATCCGAGGGCGGCGCCGGCTTCGATCACGTCTCAACCGCGATCATGATCGAGGAGATTTCGCGCGTATGCGCCTCCACCGGCGTGATCCTCTCCGTGCAGAATTCGCTGTGCTGCGAACCGCTTCACCGTTTCGGCACCGGAGCGCAGAAAAAGAATTTTCTCCAACCTTTTCTGCGCGGCGAAAAAATCGGATGCTACGCGCTCACCGAATCGCAGACCGGTTCCGATGCCAGCGCAATCCAAACGCGCGCTGTGCGCAAAGGCGATCGCTATATTGTGAACGGATCAAAAGCGTGGATTACAAACGGCGGCGTGGCCGATGCCGCAATCGTGTACGTCAAGACCGATCCCGCCCAAGGTGAAAAAGGAATCACCGCGCTGATCGTTGAAAAGGGAGATCGCAAAGAAAAATCGGCGAGCGCTTCATCCGGCTTTCGCGTAGGCAAAGAAGAAAAAAAACTCGGCATTCACGCCACCGCCTGCGCCGAGCTGTGGTTCGACGATTGCGAAGTGCCCGTCGAAAATCGCATCGGCGAGGAAGGCGAAGGATATCGCATCGCGCTCTCAACTCTCGATGGCGGACGCGTCGGTATCGCCGCGCAAGCCACGGGAATCGCGCAGGGAGCTTTCGATCAGGCGCTCGCCTATGCGCGGCAGCGGCGCGCCTTCGGCCATGTGATCGCGGATTTCCAGGCCATCCAATTCATGCTCGCCGATATGGCCACCGAAATCGAAGCCGCGCGTTGCCTTGTGCGTCAAGCCGCATGGAAGCAGGACACTGGCGCGCGATTTTCACGCGAGGCCTCCATCGCCAAACTTTTCGCTTCCGAGCTCGCCACCCGCGCCACGCACAAGGCCATGCAAATTCACGGCGCCAGCGGCTACAGCCGCGAATTCCCGGTCGAGCGAATGTATCGTGACGCGCGCGTCACCGAAATCTATGAAGGCACAAGCCAAATTCAGCGCTTGGTGATCGCATCTTGGGTTTTGAAGTCCTCGTAATTCTCCCCCGCCTCGCGCCGTTTGACACACCGCCGATCGCTTGGTTTCGCCGCCGGCCGTTGCCGTTATAAGCTGGGCGCATGCTCGAACTTGACGCCTGCGCCGATTTCGACGCCGCACACGGCGCCGAGTTCTTTTCGCGGCTGCCACAGCGGCCCGCGGTGTTTCGCATCGAGCCACGCGCGGATATCGTTGGCGCGCAATCCTACCTTCTGCGCACCGCCGACCTGCGGCGCCGCGTCGAGCGCCTGCTTGGCGCACCCGATCCAACGTCTAAGCGGCTGAACCTGCGCGCTTTCGCGGGCCGCGTGTTCTATCGCGTCGCTGGATCGCAGTTTGAGGTGCGATACATCCATTGGCAGCACGCCAGGGCGCAGTGGCCCGCGGCGTATCGCGACCGCATGCGCATCCGTCCGCCGGCGATGCTGAAAATGAATCTCGCCAACGCATATCCGCGCTGCACGATCACTCGAAGGATCGATGCGTCGGGCTTCTACCACGGTCCATTCTCTTCGCGTCGAGCCGCCGAAGCGTTCTCGAGCAAGTTTCTCGATCTTTTCAAGGTTCGCCGTTGCCACATCAAGATTCTGCGTGACCCTGATTTTCCCGGCTGCATTTATTCGGAAATGAAAATGTGTCTCGCGCCATGCTTTGCCGGCTGCACCCCACAGGAATACGGCGACGAGGTCGCACGCGTTGTCGCGTTCCTCTCCACCGGCGGTCAATCGCTCGCGCAGGAACTCGAAGCAGCGCGCGATTCCGCAAGCGAGCGGCAGGATTTCGAGCGCGCCCGGTCCGTGCATCGGCACATCGAAAAAGCCGAAGACGTGCTGCGCGGTTTGCCTGAGCTTGCGCGGCGCTTGGAAGATCTGAATGCCGTCGTGCTTCAGCCGGCAACCGAGCCGCAAGCCATCGCCATTTTCGCCGTACGCGCGGGCCGCATCGCTGAACCTTTTCAGTTGCGATTTGCGGAGCTGGCCACGCAACCGCGGTCCGCGGAAGAAATTTTGCGCGAAGCGTTAAACTCCGATTCCGCGCCGCCATCTCGCGACAACCCGCGCGAACTCGAAGATCACTTGGCTCTGCTATCGCGCTGGTATTATGCGAAGCCGCGCGCGGGAGAAATCTTTTTTCGCACCGGCCCATCGGCGGATGGCTGGCCCTATCGCCGCATATTGCGCGCATGTTCCCGTATCTTGGCGCCCGCGCCGCCGAAGCCAAGGCCGCCGGCCAAACCCACGGCAAAAATCGAACCGCCCGCACCGGAAACGTGAACTCCGGTGCGGCGCTTCGCCCGCCAATTCTCTATACTGTAGCCATCGCGGAGGAAATATGAGCGGAGCGACGCCGGAAGGAACACAACTTTACGCGGGCCGATTTTCGGCTCGCGCCGCCGCGGGCCACTTCCGCATGCAGCAAGATTTTCTGCTGAGTTCCATCGGCCTCGGCACGTATCTCGGCGAACCCGACGACGCCACCGATCGCGCCTACACCGATGCAATCGTGGCGGCCGTCGAAGGCGGCTCCAATGTGCTGGATACCGCCATCAACTACCGCTTCCAGCGCAGCGAGCGCGCCGTCGGTGCGGCGCTTGCGGAGCTCGCCCGCCGCGGGTTTTCGCGCGATGAAATCGTAATTTGCACCAAAGGCGGCTTCCTCACGCCCGATGGCGACATGCCCGCCGATGTCGCGGATTATTTCCAGCGCACCTACGTCACCCCCGGCCTGGTTCGCGCCGAAGACGTCGCGGCCGGTTGCCACGTCCTGGCGCCACGTTTCCTGGAGGATCAGATTGAGCGCAGCCGGAAAAATCTCGGCGTCGAAACGATTGACGTCTATTATCTGCATAATCCCGAAACGCAACTCGCTGAATTCCCGTCCGAAGAATTTGAAAAACGCCTGCACGCCGCGTTTGAATTTCTCGAAACTGCGGTGACGGATGGCAAAATTCGTTTCTACGGCCTGGCCACCTGGAACGGATTTCGCAATCCGGAAAGCGCGCGCGATTCGCTCTCGCTCGCGAAGATCGATATCCTGGCGCGATCGCTGTCGGGCGAAGGCCACCACTGCCGCTTCGTTCAATTGCCTTACAACCTCGGCATGACGGAAGCGCTCACGCGCGCGAACCAGTCAATCGATGAGCGAATGTTGCCGATGATCGAAGCCGCGCACGCGCTTGGTATCACTCTCATAGCCAGCGCATCGCTATTGCAAGGCCAAGTCGCGCGCAATTTGCCGCGTTTCGTTACGGAAACGCTCGGTCTCGAAAACGATGCCGAGCGCGCGCTGCAGTTTGTCCGCTCGACTCCCGGCATCTCGACCGCTCTTGTCGGCATGAGCCGCGTCGAACACGTGCGCGCAAACCTTCGCTTAGTGGGCATCGCACCCGCGCCGCAGGACGTCTTCACGAAACTATTCGATCGCCGCGCACCCGCGCCATAAAACTGCCGCGTCGCGATGCGCGCTCTTGCCATATGAAGGGGCGGGCTTGCCCGCGCCCGGTTGCTGGCGCTAAAGCCCACGTGACCGCGCACCACCTGGCCTCACTTCTCAGCCAGCCGCGCATCCACCCAGGCAGAAAGCGCGGCATCCAGATCGTTAAGATGCCCGGTAAAAAAATGATCCGCGCCCGCGATTAGAACCAGATCGGTACTCTTCTTCGCTTGCCCCGATAAATTGGCCACAATCGCCTCAAGTTTTTCTTTCGGCGCGAATTGATCTCGATCGCCACTCACCAGCAATTTCGGTTTTGTGCACGATGACAGATAAGATGCGTCGACATTTCCGACGGGCATTCCCAAACCCGCAAGCGCGGCGACTCTGGCGTCCTCACAACCAACGCGCAATCCGACCCACGCCCCAAAACTAAATCCCGCGACCAGCAACCGCACGCCGGGAAATTGCTGGGCAAGAAAATCCAGCGCCGCGCGAACATCGTCCTGTTCGCCGCGCCCATTGTCGTGCTCGCCTTGGCTCAATCCCGCGCCGCGAAAATTGAAACGCAGCACCGGCAGGCCCGCGCGATGAAGTGTCTTGGCCGCTTGATACACAACCTTGTTGTGCATCGTGCCGCCAAACAGCGGATGCGGATGGCAAACCACGGCGGCAAACCGCGGCGCGCCATCCGCCGCGGAAAGATCCCAGAACAGCGCTTCGAGGCTGCCCGCGGGGCCGGATAGCGACACGCTGCGGTGCGCCGATTCGCTGGTCTTCATTTCGACCATCTTATGCGGCGAGCGAACGCGCTCAAAATCGAACTTCGCGGCGGCGGACGATTCTCTTGCATCGCAATCCTTTCGATGTTACGTTCACGTCAACCTTGGAATGCCCTCTTCCGGGGGAAATTATGCCAAACGGAATTGAGCGCCGGGCATCCCGGCGATTTACGATGGCTTTACCCCTGACGGTACGTTCCTCCGGACCCAACGGAGATACCGAACGCCAGGGCCGGACCCGCGACGTCAGTTTCCGCGGCCTGTACTTCACCGTCGACACTCAGTATGAATCCGGAAGCGCGCTCCAATTTATCCTGACCTTGCCGAAGGAAATCACCATGGCTGGCGACGTCAATATTCTTTGTTACGCGCAGGTGGTTCGCGTCGAGACTCGCCCCGATGCTGTCGGAGTGGCCGCGCGGATCGATCGCTACGAATTCCTCTCAGCGCCAGCCTGAACCAGGAATCTCTCCTCGTTTGGAATCCGCTGCCCGCTTCGTTCCTCGGAATGGCGTACAATTGTTTTTCTAATTTTCCGCACAGCTTAGAAGTCCGGAGGAATCTCGATGTACCACTACGACGCCAAGACGGCTCTCGAGGAGCTCAACGAAGAAGCCCTGCTGCCGCACCCCGTGCGCGTGCGCGACATGATGCTGCGCACGCAACTCCCGCCCAACGACGCGCTGAATTTGAGCCGCGAATTCCAGAGCTATCTGACCCACTTCGGCGAGACGCAGCAGATCGCGCGGACCATACTTGAAAAACTCGCCGCCGGCGTTCCGAAAAATCCGTGAAACTTTTCTAGCGACATGGCGCGAGAAACACTTCTGATCGATGCCGACGACACCCTCTGGGAAAACAATGTTTTCTTTGAGGAAGCCATAGAGGCGTTGTTGGCGCTCGCCGGTCCTCTCGGATATTCGCGAGAGTACGCGCGCCACATTCTGAACGAGACGGAATTGCGCAACATCCGGCAGCATGGTTACGGCGTGCGAAGTTTCGCGCGCTCGCTTGAAGAAACCTACGTGAAGCTCGCGGGAAATCTGTCGCAACGCGCCGCCATCGAAGAAATTCGCCGCGCGATCGTGAAACTTGAACAGACGCCGCCCCAAATGCTCGCGGACGTCGCGGAAACGTTGAAGTATTTGGCCGGGCGGCATCGCTTGATTCTTTTCAGCAAGGGAGAAGCGGCGGAGCAAGCGGCTAAAGTGGAGCGCTCCGGTGTGCAAATTCACTTCGATGCCATCGAAATCGTCACGGAAAAAGATGTGCCGGCGTATCTGGAAATCGTGAACAAACACCACGTGGTGAAATCGCGCGGATGGATGATCGGAAATAGCCCGCACAGCGATATCAATCCCGCGCTCGAAGCCGGACTCAACGCCGTTTTCATTCCGCATCCGGCTACCTGGCAACTCGAGCACGAGGAAATTCGCAGTGGCGTGGGCCGCTTGGTGGTGGTGGGACGCTTCGCCGATCTTCGTGAGCATTTTTAGAATGGAGCGCGCTTGAAATGGAAAGGGCGATCGCAACGAAATCACGCGCCGATTGGCGAAATGAGTGGTTTGAATTCGACGATGCCGTCTATTTGAACGCGGCCTCCATCGGCCCCATGCCGCGCGTTTCCATCCGCGCCGTGCAGCAAGCGCTCGAGTACGAAAAGTTTCCGAACAAATTACCGGAGGGCGCTCATTTCGCCGCGCCGAATCGAGTGAGGGCGCTGGTGGCCGCGCTTGTCGCCGCGCAGCCGGAGGAAATCGCGCTCACCACGGGAACCAGCGGCGGCTTGCAGGCGATCGCCAACGGAATCGAGTGGCGCAACGGTGACGAAGTGCTCGTAGCGCGCGGAGAATTTCCCGCGCACTTCACCACGTGGCTTCCGCTCGAGCGTTCCGCCGGCGTAAAGGTCACGATCATCGCGCCGCGTGGGCGATTTCTCACCGCCGATGATTTCATCGAACAAATCGGGCCGCGCACGCGCTTAATCTCCACCAGTCTTGTGCACTTCGACGATGGCGCGCTGCTGGATGCGCGGCGCGTGGCCGGCGCATGCCACGCTGCGAGCGCGTTGCTCGTGCTGGATGCCGCGCAGTGCGCCGGCGCGATGCCGATCGATGTTGGCGCGCTCGGCTGCGATTTTCTCGTCGCGTCGGGATACAAGTGGATGCTCGGACCTTACGGAACCGGTTTTCTGTGGGTTCGCGGCGCGTTGATCGAGCAAATGCGCGAAGGACCGTTCTACTGGCAAGCGCTCGAGGACGCGGAGAATTTTCATTCGCTTTCACTCGGCAATTACAAACGAGCGCGAGGCGCGCGCCGCTGGGATTCATCTGAAACCGCGAGTTTTCTGAATCTCTCCGCGATGGAAGCGTCGCTGGAATTTCTGCTGCGCATCGGACCGCGCACAATTTGGGAACACAATCGCGCGCTGCTTTCGGAAATGATTCGACGCCTGCCCAGCGATCGCTGCGTTCTCGCGAGCCCCGCCGATCCTGATGCGCGCGGTCCCTACGCTTGCATAGCGTCGCGCCGGCCTGAGGGCACGGCGGCTCTGTTTGAGAAATTAAAAAAAGCCGGAATCGTCGTGGCTCTGCGCGAAGGCGCGCTGCGCGTCTCTCCGCATCTTTACAACTCCGAGCGGGATATCGACCGGCTGCTTACCGTTCTCGCCGTCTGATTTGTTTTACGCTCGCGACAGTTTCATGCGCGATTCCAATCAGCTCAGATCGAACGCGCGAAAACTTTTCGTCGCGCGATTTCAATACACCGGCTCCGGCGGCGGAGCGTGAAACGGTATGTGTACGATCGCAACCAGCTCAACAGGATCGCCGTGCCGGGCGGCGGGTTGAAACTTCCATCGGCTGAGCGCTTCCATGGCATTTTGATCGAGTTCCGGATCCAAGCCATGAATTAACTGGATGCTGTCAACCGAACCGTCCTTGCGAATCACGGCATAGAGCACCACTTCGCCTTCCACTTTTTCGAGTTTTAATTCCGGCGGATATTTCGGATCCACTTTTCGCAGCGGCACGGGACCCGACAAACCGTCATCGGCGGGTCTCGCTCTGCCGTCGGGAATATATTCGGGCGCATTGAGTTCGGCAAACTTCAGCACCCAGTTCCCCATCGCACTCGATAAATTCGGCATGCTGATATTCAACGTGTAGACCTCGCTCGTGCCCAGCAACGATTCAGGCGGCGCTCCGGGGGCAAGCGCAACTTTCATCGATGGCTGGCCGGCCGGCGTACTTTTTGCAGCACCCGAATTCGACACGCGCGGAACGGACCTGGGATCGCTTGCGCCTGATGCAGATCCGCGGCCACCCGCGCCGGATATGGCGGCAACCGGAGCGTTGGGCAAATTCCCGCGGTTGCTGATCCCTACGCCGGCCGGTCCGCTGCCCGCACGCGAACCAGTCGCGCTGGCGCCGGAGCCAGCGCCATTCGGTTCGCCTTTGTGTCCGTCCGGCGATGAAGAGATACGCGCTTGAAGATTTCCTTTCGGCAGCGCCGGCGGAGGCGCCGCAGGCCCGGGCTGTTCCGAAAGTGCGATCACCCGGCCACCGTCGGTAGCCGCGCTCGGTCCGATCTCTGGCGCGGAAGCGCTCGATTGGCCGCCGCGGAACGCGGCGCGACCTCGACTCATCGCGGGCACGACCATCGCGGGCTTCGGGGCGTCGGAGGCGGAGGCAGCGATGTCGATTGGGTCTGCTGCCTTTTGCCGATTCGCGATGTCCGGTGCGGCGACGTCGTCCGTGCGTTTGCTTTCGGCGTGGCCGGGCTGCATACGGCGCAGCGCGGCCGGCGAAAGATGCAAAGCGAGATGCGCGGAATCGTCGTCGCTCCACTGCACGATGTTCGGCAGCACGGGCAGAATTTTCGGGGGCATGTCCGGAGCGTAGGGTTCGAGCAATTCCTGGCGCGGATGATTTGGTTTGAGCGGCTGACTCCAAATCATTTGCCGCGGGTTGTAGGCGTCCGCACCGGGCGCGGTTTCGGGCTGCGGCGCGGGCGGAGGCTCGGCTCGATTGCGCGCGCGCGGCTTCGACGATCGCAACGCGGGAGAGAGTAAAGGCAGATCGGGGGCGGGATCCGCAGCGGGCATGTACCAAGTGAGTTGGCCATACGGCGCCCCTGAGCGCGGACGGCTCAATTTCAAGTGCGGATTCGCGACCAGCAGGAATGCCGCCTCCAGGACGATAGCGACGAAGAAAGCCAGTGTTGGACGGCGCGACGCGATCGAGCAATCGCGAAAGTACGGTGCGCCGAGAAATTCGCGTGGCGATTTTGGGCCGGCAAAAACCGCGCGCAGGCTCGAGAAGAAATTGTCGCGCGGCTTCGTCCAACGCACTGCCAACCGCGGCTCGGCGGGGGCGAAGCGAGCGATCCAACCGTTGTCTGGAATTAGACCAGCCATGGGAAACGGGTGAAAGGGCCCGGTTGGCGGAGAAGCGCGGCTTCGGAATCGAATGGCACGTACATCTACTCTTAATTATACGCTGGCAATCGCCGCGGGGTTATCCGCAACTATAAGGTCCCTGAAAATGAAATTCGCCGCATGACGTATGAGAGAGCATCATTCGCGTCCCACCAGGCGATAAAAACCGAGTGCGGCGTCTCCTTGCTCGACGACGCGGGCACGCTCCAGGCCCGCAATCGGTTCGGCGGGGGGGCGCTTGCGGCGATATTCCGCGATGATCAGCGCCGTTGGCGCCGCGAGCTTCGATCGGCCGAGGAACTCCAGCGCTCGTTCGTATTCGTTCGCGGCTTCGTACGGCGGATCGAGGAACACAAGGCCGGCCTGAACGCCGCGCGATTCAAGACGCTCGCACGCGTGCAGCGCATCAATCGCAAGAATTTCCGCACCCGATGCGATGCCGAGCGATTCGAGATTTCGGCGGATCAACGAGAGTCCGGCGCGGTGCGATTCGACGAAAAAAACCTGTCGCGCTCCGCGGCTCAGCGCTTCGATGCCAACGGCGCCAGTTCCGGCGTAAAGATCGAGAAACACGGAACCCTCAACGCGCGGACCAAGAATATCGAACAACGTTTCGCGCAAGCGATCGCTTGTGGGGCGCAGCTTGATGCCGCGCAGCGCTCCTAGCGGCCGGCTTCCGTATTTTCCAGCAATCACACGCATCGCTTATCCCACCGCCGCGAGTTGGTAGCGGCACTGCCAATCCGGCGTCAACGAATCGAGCAGGCGCCGAAGCGCGGCTTCGGCTTCGGGATTATCGAAGAGCGCGAAGGCTTCCTTGCGCGCGAGCTCGAGCAATTCAGCGTCGCGCAGCGGATTCGCGAAATGAAAACCGAGTTCTCCGTGCTGGCGGGTGCCGAAGAATTCGCCGGGGCCGCGGAGTTTCAAATCCGTTTCGGCGATCACGAAGCCGTCGGTGGTAGCGACCATGGTTTCAAGACGCACGCGCGCGTCTTCGGAAACGGCTTCGGGCGCGACGAGGATGCAAGTTCCCTTCTGGCCGCCGCGCCCGATGCGACCGCGCAATTGATGAAGCTGCGCAAGGCCGAAGCGATCGGCGTGCTCGATCACCATTACGGTTGCATTGGGCACATCCACGCCGACTTCGATCACTGTCGTGGAGACAAGCAGATCGATGTCGCGGCGACGGAAGCGGTTCATCACGTCTTCCTTTTCTTCGCTACGCATGCGGCCATGGAGCAGACCAACACGCGCGCCCGGAAAAACCGCGGTGCGCAAGCGCTCGTATTCAACCATCGCGGCTTTGAGCGAGCGCTGCGATTCCGCATTCTTGCTCTGCTCGATTACGGGATAGACGATAAAGGCCTGGCGCCGGGCGGCGATTTCCTGGCGCAGAAAATCCCACACGCCGGCCAGACGCTCCGTGCGCGTCCATCGCGTCGCTACCGGGGAGCGGCCTGGCGGCATTTGGTCAATCACGGAGAGATCGAGATCGCCGTATAGCGTGAGCGACAGCGTGCGCGGGATGGGTGTAGCCGTCATCACCAACACATCGGGCATCGAACCCTTTTCAATCAGCCGCTTACGCTGCAGAACCCCGAAGCGATGTTGTTCATCCACAACCACAAGGCCCAAACGCGCGAAGCCGACGGGATCTTCAAGAATCGCGTGCGTGCCCACTACAAGTTGCGCCTGGCCCGATTGGACTCGTTCGACCGCATTGCGTTTGTCCGCGGGCTTCAATCCGCTCACCAGCAATTCGACGCGATAGCCGGAAGCCGCGAATAGACGACGCGCTTCGAGATAATGCTGCGCGGCGAGAATTTCGGTGGGCGCCATCAGGGCCGCCTGGTAACCGTTTTCAATCACGATCGCGGCGGCCTCGAGCGCCACAATTGTTTTGCCGCAACCGACATCGCCTTGCAGCAGGCGATTCATGGGCACGGGACGTTCGAGATCCCCGACGATATCCGCGAGCGCGCGTTTTTGCGCTTCCGTGGGCTTGAAGGGGAGCACGCGCTTCAGCGCTTCGCGGATGCGGTCCTCGCGCACGCGAAACGCGATGCCGGGCTGCTGGCGTTCGCGACGCCGGCGCAACGCGACGCTCAATTGATAGAAGAAAAATTCCTCGAAGATCAGACGCCGATGCGCGGGCGAACGAAATTCATTCAACGCTTCGACCGAAACATCCGGCGGCGGAAAATGAACGAACGCGATGGCATCGCCACGCGACGGAAAATCGTATCGCGCGCGCAGCGCGGCCGGCAGAGGATCGGGCAGCGCGCCGGCCACGCCGGACTGCGCGGCATAAATAATGCGCCGCAGGGTGCGCGAGCCGATGGAGCCAATGGCTTCGTAAATCGGCACAATGCGGCCCACTTCAGTGGAATCCACATCACCCGTGCCCAGCAGCTCGTATTCGGGGTTGACCATCTCGAGCCGGCCGGGCCGATACTTATCGAGCTCGGCTTTGCCGTGCAGAACGATTCGCTGGCCCGCGCGAAAACGCTTATCGAGATATGCGCCGTGAAAGAATTTGCAGGCCAGCGAACCGCTGGCATCGCGCACCAGCAGGTGATAAATCCCGCCCGCGCGTCCGCGATAACGCACCAAACCACCATCGGCCACTTCGGCTTGCAGCGTGTAGGTGCCGCCGGGTTGAACTTCGCGCAGCGGCGTAAAGTGAATGCGATCTTCGTAGCGAAACGGCAGATAGCCGAGCAAATCCTCAATCGTGCGGATGCCATGCTCCGCGAGGAGTTCGGCGCGCGCCGGGCCGACGCCCTTCAGGTACATCACCTCGGTGGTGGGGGTAAGCGGCATCGGTCACTTATATCATTTTACCTAACGAGGTCCGCGGGGGCCCGACTCGCGCAGTGGGATGGCCCAGGACTCGATTTCTGGTCAACTGACTCATTCGCTGAGAGTTGGCTGAACCGACGACGATTGAAGCCATGCGACGATAACCGCGGGGTACATACACCCCCGGTACCATTTTGCGAACTTTCTGATAATAAAAGGTTTATAGCAAAAGAGTGCGGATGTGCATGGAGATGCTGGAACTTAAAAGCCTTTGCATTCAATGAGTTGAGCACTCTTTGTACAAAGTGCTGAAAGCAAGCGAGTTGCGGGGTTGTTTTTTGCAGACCCAAAGTGCATTTGGAGCGCGATGGATTTGTGAGCTTGGGGGGACGCGGGCTGGATTCGAATTGGATTCGAGGTGACATGCAGAAGAATAGCATATGATTCCAGACACGTCAAGTATTAGTTGAGTATTCGAATGGATATCCACAGGGGGCAGGAGATGGCGACCTGAAGGTCGCCGCTACGAGGACACGAAACAAGGCGAACGGAGGTAGTGGGCTGATTGGGTGTTGCCGAGCCGCGTCCATCAGACCCTTGGCGGTACGCCCGCCACGCTGGCGGGCAATTTCGCCGGTACAAAATTCCAGAGAGAACGCAGAGGCGCAGAGGGCACGGAGATGCGCAGAGAAAGGCGAGGGAACGTGCGCCGGCGAGTATGGCGACCTCTCCTGATCCGACCGCCGCCAGCACCACAACGTTAGCCCGCTGCCCAAGCGGGGCGAAACTTGCCAAGGCTGGGGGCGTACCGATAGAGTGAATCGTTTTGCGGGGGGATGCGTGACGCTGGAACGATTGACGCGCGGTGACAAACGAACGCTGCTGATCTGGATTGCATGCGCGGCCATCGGATTGGGCGTGGCTTGGCATTATTTTCCGCGCGCATTTCCCGAAGCATCGGTGGATTTCCGAGTGACGCGCGCGGAGGCGCTGGATCGCGCGCGTCAATTCGTGGTGGCGCAGGGCGGCAACCTGACGGGAACGCGCTCAACAATCATTTTCGACGTCGACGATACAGCGAAGACCTACCTTGAGCGCGAAGTGGGCCTTAAACGCGCGAACCAGATGATGGCTTCCGACGTGAGCACGTGGTACTGGAGCGTGCGATTTTTCCGGCCGCTGCAACAGGAAGAATATGCGGTGCGGTTGGACCCGAGCGGACGCGTGGTTGGGTATGAACACGTAATTAAAGAGGACGCACCGGGCGCGTCTCTCGATGGCAACGCGGCGCGCGCGGCGGCCGAAGCATTCGCAAGTGACACGCTGGGCAAAAATCTCGCAGACTACGATTTCCTGCCTGCGGAAGCAAATTCCACCGAGCGGCCGAATCGGCGGGATTGGAGTTTTACGTGGGAGCGACACGGATTTCGCGCGAAGGATGCGCCGTACCGCATGAGCGTGTCGCTCGAAGGCGATCGTCTGGGGGAATACAAGGAATTCCTGAAAGTTCCGGAAGCGTGGATATCGGGATACGACCGGCTGCGCTCGTCGAACGATTTTATCGAGACGCTCGCGATTGTGCCGTACGCGATGCTGCTCGGCGCGTGTCTGTGGGTGATCATCGTGCTGGGCCGCGAGGGCCAGCTCGAATGGAAAACGGGATTGGCGCTGGGCGTGGTGCTGGCCGGCTTGTATTTCGCGATGACCATGAATCAGTGGCCCGATACGCTGGCGGAATACAGGACCAACGCGTCGTATTCGAGTTTTGTGTTCGGCGAAATCGCGCAGGCCATCGTGCTTTCGATTTCGATGGCGCTGCTTGTGGTGGCGGCGGTTGTGCCGGGCGAGCCGCTGTATCGCGCGGCGCTGCCGGGTCGTCTGCGTGTGGGCACACTGTGGCGACTGCCCGGATTGCGATCGCGAGAATTTTTCAAAGCGTGCGTGATTGGGCTATGTCTTGCGGCCGCATCGATCGGATACCAGGTGGTGTTCTACATCGTGGCGGGACATTTTGGCGCGTGGGCTCCGCAAGACATTCAGTACGACAACGTGGTGAGCACGGCGCTGCCCTGGATTTTTCCGCTGACGATTGGGCTGTACGCGGCGGCGAGCGAAGAATTTCTATTTCGCATGTTCGCGATTCCGTTCGTGCGGCGGGTGACGAATTCAACTTTCCTCGCCGTGGTGCTGCCCGCGTTCGCGTGGGGATTTCTGCACTCCAATTATCCGCAGGAACCGCCGTACATACGCGGGCTTGAAGTTGGATTGTTCGGAATCGTGGCCGGGCTTGTGATGCTGCGCTGGGGAATTCTTGCGACGCTGGTGTGGCACTACACGGTGGACGCGACGCTGAGCAGTCTGCTGCTGGTGCACTCGAGCAGTTTGTATCTGCGCGTTTCGGGGTTGCTGGCGAGCGGCGCGATGCTGATTCCGCTGGCGATCGCTGGTGTTTTTTATCTGAAGCGCGGCGGATTTGAGTTTTCGGAGGCGCTGCTGAATCGCGCTGTACCCGCACCCGCGGCGTTGGCGGAGGCGGGTGTAGAGACGGGCGAAGCGCCGCTCGATGCGCTGGGCATTCACGAAGCTCCGGCGGCGGCGCGGCGCTACGACAGAATCTCGGGCGGAAAACTCGCGATACTGGTGGCGTGCGGACTGCTTGGCGGAATTCTGCTGTGGCGCGTGAAGACGCCGGAGATCGGCAACTTTGTGCGCTTTTCGACTGACGCGCAACAGGCTACGGCGAGCGCGGATCAGGTGATGCGCGCCTGGCATCTGGACCCCGCGAGCTATCATCACGCGGCGACCGTGACCTACAGGTTCAACGACTACGCCAATGAATTTTTGCGCCGCGCGGTGGGAGTCTACGGCGCGAATCGAATTTACGAGCAGCAAGTGCCGTCGGCATTCTGGGCCGTGCGATATTTCCGCGATGCGCAGCGGGAAGAGTACATGGTGGTGCTGCATCCGGATGGCTCGCTCTATTCCGTGCACCACGTGCTGCCCGAAGAAATGGCCGGAGCGAATCTTTCAAAGGACGACGCGCTCGCGCTGGCGCAGGCTTGGCTGGCGCGCGAAAAACACGTCGATCTCTCGCAATGGAAACTTGTGGATTCGGAATCGACGAAACAAATCAATCGCACGGATCACTCCTTCACCTGGGAGCAACTTGCGGCACTGGGCGCGGCGCCGGGAAGCGGCGAATCGGCGCATGTTCGCATCGAACTTCAGGTGCAGGGCGCGGAGGTTTCCGGATTTCGCACGTACGTAAAAATTCCGGAGGATTGGGAGCGGCGCGAAAGTCAGACGACGCTGGCGGGCACGATCGGAACCGTCGGCTTCGTGGGACTTCTGGTTGTGGGTGGATTCGCGGTGCTGGTGATTTTCTTTCGCAATTTGAAACAGCCGGATATGTCCGATGTGCCTTGGCGGCGTATCGCGAAGTGGGCGGTGATTGTACTGCTGGCGGCGGCCGCGAAGTATATTGCGACGATGCCGCTGCTGCTGGGAAATTACTCGACGGAAATGCCGCTGAAGATTTTTATCGCGACGCTATGCGTTGTGCTGCCGCTGTTTTCGCTCCTGCTGTACACGGCGGTATTTTTTATGCTGGGGCTGGGATGGTTTTTCCTGGCGCGGGCGTTTGGGAGTGAACGTTTGCCGGGCTGGAGCGGCATGCCGGCGGCATATTACACGGATGCGTTTTGCGTGGCATTGTTTGGCGGTGCGGCGTGGCTGGGACTGCGGCGCGCGGCGGCGCTGGTTGGATCGCGATGGCCAGGGCTGCATCACACGCTGGCCGCGGCTGTGCCGTCCGGTCTGGATTCAAAGTGGCCGGCGGTGAGCGAATTAGCGGGCGTGGTGAACAACGGATATTTCGGTATCGCATTGCTCGCGGTGATCGCCGGTTTTCTTTGCTATGGAGCGATGCGGCGGACGGGTGTGCGGGCGGCACTCGTGGTGCTGGTGGCGATTCTGCTGGCGGGCGGCGCGACGGCGAGCGCGTTTGCGCGGGCCGCCGTGGTGGATCTGATTGTGTTGGGCATCGTGTGGTGGGGCGTAACGAAACTGGCGCGCTTCAACATGCTGGGATATTTTCTGCTGTTGGCCGCGATAACAGCGGCGCAAGCGGCGGCAGAACTTCTGGCGCAACCGAATTATTTCTATCACGCGAACGGCGCGGTGGTGGCCGTCGTGGGAGCTTTATTGCTGGCGTGGCCGCTGGTGGTTTGGCGGCGCGCGGCGTCACGCAGTGCGGCCCTGGGAGCGGATCGTGGCGCCGGCGCCTAAGGAAAAATCAGATCGAGTTTCGCGCGCGTGGCAATGGGGCGAATACATCCTGGCGATTCTCGCGGGGAATATTATTTATTTGTCGATTGAACCTAAGTTGCCAATAGCGCTGCGTCATCATCTGTACCGCGCCGATCTGGGCGTGCTGTTCGATTTTTTTATCTGCGTTGGGATGTACGGGCTGGTGCGGCTGGCGCGGCGGATTTAATTCGCCGGAATATTTGTACAGATCAACGCGACATTTTTATTGCGCGCGGATGCGGCGCCATCGCACCAGGAAGTACAGCGCGACTCCTAAGAGCACGACCAAGCCTCCAACCGTCAATTCACTAATCGGGCCGATTCGCTCGGTGCGTTCGCGCACTCCAGCCAAGACGAGCAGCGCGAGCGGCGGCAGACCGATCAGCACGGCGCCGGCAATTCCACCGGGGACGCGGCTGGGGCGATCGAGATTGGGTTCGCGAATGCGCAACGCGACGAGCGCCCAGAATTCCAGAAGAATGCTCAGGCCGGTTAAGAGAACGTCAAGCAGCACCAGGCGCTCAAAACCGAGCGGAAGCAGCGCCGCCCAGGCGATGGCGCAAACAACAATCGCGACCCACGGCGCGCCGGTGCGCGGATGTTTGCGCGCGAAAATGCGCGGGAGATAGCCATCGTCGGCCATAACCACGGGCAGGCGCGAGAACGACATCATCAACGCGCCGAACGTGCCGAACGCGCCGAGCATTCCGGCGATGGCGATGGCTAGCGCTAATCCCGCGCCGCCTAGAATTTGGCCGACGTCGACCCAGCCGCCGGTGGTCCACCGATTGGGATCGAGGCCGGTTCGTGCGACAGCCGCGACGGGAATTAAATAACTGAGCGTGACGAGCGCGACGGCGCCTGCCATGGCGAGCGGATAATTGCGGCGCGGGCGATCGGTTTCGCCGGCGACGGTGGAGAGATTGTCCCAGCCCATGTAGTTCCACATCGCGATGAGCAGGCCGCCGATTAAATCGGCGTGAAGCAACGGCGCTGCGGCGGGCGGAACGGCGCTGGCGGCGTGCGCACGAACGAGCGCCGCGACAACGACTCCGACGAATGGCAGCAGCAACGCGACGTTGAGCCAGACCGAGGCTTCGCCGACCGCGCCAGCGCCCAGAATATTCCACGCGGTACACGCGACGATCATGGCCAGCTCGAGCGCAACGCCCGTGTATCCCGCCGATAATCGCGGCACGAAACGTTCGAGATAGCTGACGAACAGAACTGGGTAGAGTGCCATCTCGAGCAAACTTCCGGTGAGCGTAAGCCATGCTTCCTGAAATCCCCAGAAATGTCCCATGCCGCGGCGCACCCAGATGTAGAAGCCACCGTCTTCGGGGAGCGCGGTAGAAAGCTCGCTGACCATCCACGCAGTGGGAATGCTCCAGAGCAGCGGCGTGAGGATTAGAATTAGAAGCGCGGCGGTGTAACCCGTTTTCTGGACGACGTCTTCTAAACCATACGGGCCGCCGGCGACCATGAAATAGGTGGCGGCGATCATGCCGGCGAGCGTGAGCTTGCGTGCAACACCGGGGATGCGGCGATTTCTGTGCGCGTCTCGCGTCATGCGCGTCGTATTGGAGGCGGAGAGGGCATCATATCGGGAGCGCTCGAGGTTTATACCACGCGCAAGGCGCGGCAGCGCGCACCTGCGAGCTCGCGCCGCAATGATTCCGAAGGGCTTCGGCACCGCTTCGCGGCTGGTTTACCGGCACCGGCGGAGCGTTGGAAAGCGCGGCCCAGGCTGCTATCCTTTGCCGCGGCTGGCCGTCTAAGCGACTGAGCCAGCCGGCCAGCATCTAATTTAAGAGGGGCACGTCAGAATGGCCGTTGAGGAGATGGCATTCGCCTTGCCAACGGGTCCCAACCGGCCCGGCTGCGAGGATTCCGCGTCGCATGCGGGCGTCTTGGACCGAGCCCAGCCGCAGACCGACGAGAGAACGCTGATCGAGCGCGCCCAGGCCGGCGACCGGCCGGCGTTCGATGAGTTGGTGCGCCGGTACGACCGCGCGGTGCTGCGGCTTGCGACCAATGTGCTGCGCACGTCCGAAGATGCGCGCGACGTTTATCAAGAAGCCTTCCTGAAAATTTACAAGAATCTGGCGCGCTTCCGCTTCGAGTGCAGCTTTTACACCTGGGTGTATCGCGTAGTCACCAATTCTTGTCTCGATCATCTTCGCCGCCGCGAAAGCCGGCCGGAAGATCAGGCGCCGGAGACGGCGTCGCAAGAGCGAGGCGACTCGGGGCCGGACTTTTTCGATCGCCAAGCCGCCACCGCGCCGGGCGCCGATCCCGAGCGCAACACTTTCAATCAAGAAATCGCGGTGCGCATCGAACGGGCGCTGGAGCTATTGACGCCGCGCGAGCGAATGGTTTTCGCGATGAAACATTACCAGGGCCTGAAACTTCGAGCGATCGGCGAGACTCTGGGCACGACGGAAGAGACCGTGAAGAATTCATTGTTCCGCGCTACGCGAAAATTGCGCGCACAGTTGGGAGGGCTGCTGTGACGGAATCGAAGCCTTCCGCGACGCCCAATGCTTGTGCCGGAATGAGCGAGCGATTGCTGCTGTATGTCGCCAATGAACTTGATCCGCAAGAACGCGCGGCCGTCGAAACGCACATGCGAGATTGCGCGGCGTGCACCGCGGCTTACGAGCGAGAGCAGCAACTGCTGGATTGGATCGCATCGGCTGAACCGGCGAAGGAGCTCGACAGCTCCGGCGTGATGCTGGCGCGTTCGCGCGGCGAGCTGGGGCAAGCGCTCGACGAAGCCGATCAAGCGCGGCGCGAGCAACTGCCCTGGTTCGCGCGACTCAGAAGTTTCGCATGGCTGCCGAAAATTCGCAGCGCGTGGGCGCTGCATCCGGCGTTGAGCAGCATCGTGCTTCTCGGCTTGGGATTCGCGCTGGGAGTGGGCGTGCCGGAATGGGTGCGCGTGAATTCGTCGCCAGCGCCGGGCAGACCGGCAGTGGTGGTGAATGCGGCGCCGCGAATTTCCGAGCAAGCTTTGCAAAATGTCGGCTCGGTCGGGCTGAATTGGGAAACGCCCGAAGGCTCCTCGTCACCGCGCGTGCAACTGCAATTAAATTCGGACAACCCGATGCACGTTGAAGGCAGCCCGGACGATGCCGACGTGGAACGCGTGCTGACATTTGTGGTGGCGAACGGACGGCGCTTCGATCCCGGCGTGCTTCTGGATTCGGTGGATCTGCTGACGACGCGCGTATCCGATCCGTCGGTGCGGCGCGCGCTGTGTGTGGCTGCGCGCAAAGATCCGAATCCCGGCGTGCGGCTGAAGGCCATCGAGGGGCTGCGCGGCTATGCCCGCGATGCCCAGGTGCAGCAAGCGCTGCTTGACGCGCTCAGCCACGACGACAATTCCGGCGTGCGTATTGAAGCCGTAAATGCGCTGAACATCGCGCTTTCAAGCGTGGGCGAAGAGGGCGGCGGCTCGACTTCGGCCGTGAATCCGCGCGTGGTGCAAGTGCTGCGCCACAGCGCGCAAAACGACACGAATCATTACGTTCGCATGACGGCGACTTCGGCATTGCAGCAGATCGCCGCGAATGACGCGACGCGGCCGGCACCGTAGAGATATCGCATGCTTACAAGAGACGCTATTTCACGGCGCGCGCGACACTCGATTTGGCCGCTCGGCCTGCCGGCGGCATTTCTATCCGCGCTATTCTGCGTAATGCCCGCCGCCGCGCGCACGCACCACCGCACCGCTGGCCCTCCCCCCGACGTTCGTCAAGTGAGCACCGAAAAATCCGGCAGGGTAGCGACGCATCCCGGCCTGCGCCTGCGTCTCGCGACCGACGTCGGCGACGTCCAGATTTTTACGGACTCGACCGACGAGATTCGCTACACCGTTCGCATCTCAACGGACGCGAGCCAACCCGGCGGCGAGGATTTGATTCAGCACTACACCATCACGACGCATACCACCGATTTTGGCGTGCAGCTCACGGGCTCGGCGCCGGCGAACACGCCGGAAGACGCGCTGTGGGTGAACTATGAAATTCATGTGCCTCGCCACTACAGTCTGGACGTTGCGACGCGGGCCGGAAATATCCAGACGCAAGATATCGATGGGCGCATTTCGCTTACCACGGGCGGGGGCAACATCACGGCCGGGCGCGTCGGTCCGATGTGGCAAGCGCGAGATTCTTCGATGCGTATTGGCGACAATTATTCCGCGCGGCTGGAAACGCAAGGCGGCCACATCACTGTCGGCAACGTTTCAGGAGATCTGCACGCGTCGACAGCCGGAGGCCACATTTCGACCGGAGATGTCCGCGGGCAAGTTGTGCTGCACACGGGCGGCGGACACATTCACACGGGGTCGGTGGCAGGCGGCCAACTCGGAACCGATGGCGGCAACATCGTCGTGGAACGTTCCAGCGCGGGCCTGGTGGTCACAACAGCGGGCGGGCAAATTAGCGTTGGTGAAGTCACCGGAGGACCGGTGCATGCCAGAACCGGCGGCGGCGCGGTGCGCATCGCGCGCGTCACAGGACCCACTGAAGTGCAATCGACGCGCGGGAATATCGCGCTCACGTGCCTTGAAGGACCGTTGCACGCCTCGACTTCCGACGGAACAATCACCGCTTGGTTCCTTGACGAGCCGGCGGAACACGCTGGCCCAAGCGATCAGTCCGGTCCCGCGGCAACGCGGCGCGCTCATCATGATGTCGCGCCTTCCGAACTTGAATCGGGGCAAGGAGATATCGTGGTGTATCTGCCGCGCGAATTGCCGCTGACGATTGAGGCTACCGTCGAGCAGAGTCCGCTGCATCAGATCGTCGCCGATCCATCACTTCCGATGAAAGTGAATTACCAACCAGGGCCAGACGGCGCGGTGCGCGAGCAATGCGATTTGAACGGCGGCGGCGATGTGCTTCGATTGAAAGCCGATTCCGGGAACATCGTATTGAAATATGGAGATCCTGCCGCGGCGTTGCGCTACTCAGAGCAGCAAATGGAGCAGCTCCGAGACCAAATGGAATTGCAGATGGAATCGCAAGTGCAAACGCTGCTGAACGCCGACACACTGAAACAAATCGCTCGGCAAGCCGACAAAACCGATTTGCACCAAGAAATTCAGAGCCAAGTGCAGGCGACTGTGCGGCAAGCGCAGCAACAAGCTCAGCAAGCGCAACGGCAAGCGCAGGCCGCGATGCAGGAGGAAGGGCGCTTCGAGCGACTGACGATGCGCCTGGAAGAGATGTGGTGGGGCGACGTACACGTAGATGCCGATGCGCAGCAAAAGAAATTGATAACACAAGTCACGCCGGCTTATCCGGATGTGGCGCGAGAGGCGGGAGTCGAAGGCACGGTGACGCTACGGGTGGAAATCGGACAGGATGGAACGGTGCAGGACATCGAGCCTATTTCGGGGCCGCCACTTCTGGCGCGGGCGGCCGAAGAAGCCGTGGCGCAATGGCGTTACGCGCCGACGCTGGTGGACGGCAATCCGGTAAACGTGGTGACGACGGTCTCCGTGGAATTTCATTTGAAATAGCGGCACGCGGTTGAGAATGTAATGGAATCGATCGGCCAGAAACTGTGACGGCAGCGGGCCCCGCAATCGAGAACGAGTAAATTTCAAAGCGGAGGTGCGAGCATGCGCGTAATGCGGTTTGTGACGATGGTAGCGCTCGGGACCTTGACGGCGGCTGCGTGGACAGCGACATGCCGCGCGAACGATGAAGTGTTCGATCGCGTCGTGCCGCTACCGGCGGCCAATTCGTTCGAGTTGCAAAACGTGAATGGATCGGTCGACGTGGAAGGCTGGGATCGCAACGACGTGGAAATCCACGCCGTGAAAACGACGAAGAGCGGCAAAGCAGATCTGGATCGCGTGCGCATCGAAGTGCAATCCGCAGCGGGGCGCGTCTCGGTGCAAACCGTTTATCCGAAGGACGACAGCGTGGAGGTGGCGATCGCGTACACGATTCATGTGCCGCAGCGCGTGCTGTTGCGCCAGGTGACGACCGTCAACGGCGACATTCGAGTTCACGGCGTGGACGCAACGGGCACGCTTCGTTCCGTAAATGGCGATGTGGAGGCTTATGACAGCACCGGCTCGCTTTCCGCCCAGACCACCAACGGCAATATTCGCCTGGAGCTTTGCAGCTTGACGGATTCTCCGCTGAACGCCCAAACCGTGAACGGGTCGATCATCGTCGCCTTGCCGCCAGGCTCCGGCGCTTCGCTCGATGCCCGCTCGCTCAACGGTGAAGTTAAGTCCGATCTGCCCTTCGCGGGCGATTCTTCGGGGCGCCGCGAATTTCATGGCCTGCTTGGAGCCGGCGGCACATCGATGCGGCTGCGAACCGTGAACGGCTCGATTCACATCATGGCGTTCAACGAAAATTCGCAGTAGAAAATCGACGCCAAGGCTTTGGCGCCTCGCTCACCCCGCCCCTCGCGCGCCGTCGAAACGGTGAGGAGGGCAACATGAAAATTCGCAGTGCTTCCATGCTTACCGGCGTCGCGCTCGCCGCGATTCTTGCGGCTTCTATTCCCGGCGGACTTCGATCTCAGGAGCAACCGGCGCCTTTACCCGCGCCGCCGACAGGTCCAGAGATGGCTGACGCGCCGCATATCACAGGATTGCCGGCGCTAGTCGAAAACGGTTCCGGCTGGCTTGGCGTGGCCATCGAAGAAGTGAGCTCCGACAAAGCGAAAGAATTAAAACTGCCCGCGGATCGCGGCGTGTTGTTGTCTGAAGTTCAGGATGATTCGCCAGCGGCGAAAGGGGGATTGCAATCCGGCGACGTGATCACGGAGTTCGACGGAGAGCGCGTGGAGGGAACATTGGCGTTTCGCCGCATGGTGCGAGAAACGCCACCCGGCAGGTCCATTGAACTCGCTTATTGGCGCGACGGGCACTCGGCCACGGCCAGCGTCGAGTTAGTGAGCCTGGGCAGCCAGATGCGGGACCAAGCGCGGCAGATGGCGGATCAAGCGCGCAAATTTGCCCAACAACAAGTGAATCAACAGATGGGCCAACAACAAATGCAGCAACAGATGGCGCAGCTTGGACAGGAAATGGCGCAGCAGCCATTCGTGTTGAGCTTCCCTGAAGATGCCGGCATTTTCGCCGGTGCTACGCCTTCGCTCGGATTTGGCGCGCTCAATCTTTCGGGCCAACTGGGAAATTACTTCGGTGCGCCGGATGGACAGGGCGTGCTGGTGAGCGAAGTGCGCGATTCGACGCCCGCATCGGAAGCCGGACTGCAGGCGGGTGATGTGATCACGAAACTCGACGGTGAACGCGTCCACAATGCCGGCGAGCTGCGCCAACAATTGGCCGCGAAGCGCGACGACAAATCCGTTACGCTGACGATTCTTCGCAAAGGATCGGAGCTTTCGATTCCGATCGAGCCGCAAGCGGCGAATCCGCCGAAGGCCGCGACAGACATCAATCGTCACGTGGCGATGTAGCTCCGGCCGTCGAAACCGCGCGAAAAACATTTCGGACCGCCCGCGTTGCGTGAGGGCGGCCCGAGAATTTTATGCTGTCGTTTTCTTCGCGCGAGACTTCCGGCGTCTATTGACGCTCGACAACCACCCTTGACGCGGGGACTTCCAAACGCACGAGCTTGTGGCTGGCGTCGCAAAATAAGTGAATTTCAAGATCAGCCGACTTGACCATGAGTTCCGAAAGTCCACCGCTCGATCCGCTCTCCGCGGTGACTTTAATCGTCCCTGGCGTGATGTCCTGGGGGATCAGCACGGGAAAGGTTTGTTCGCCGCCGGCGGCCCAATCGTAGACGCGGGCAAGAACCGCGTATTGCTCGTAAAGATTGTTGTCGAGCACGACGACGCGCGGCGATATGAACTTAAAATCCTGATGGTAAGGATGGCCGCTGCCGAAATCCGTGAGCGTCTTCGCGGTGCCATTGTCGAAATCCACCTGGCCCGACGCTTTCTTCGGAGATTCAGCCGACCAAGCGTAGTGAATCGCCGTGCCGTCGGGAGCCAAATGCAATTCGCCGGTGGTCTTCATGTCGTCGCCGTTGGGAGTACGCGCTTGGGTCGTGCCGCGCACGATCCACTTTCCTTCGGAGGAAGAAATCTCAAATTCCTCCGTGCCGATCGTTTGACCGGAAAGCAGTATTTTGAATTTTCCTTTGTCCGCGGCCATCACCGAGGCGGACGCGGAAGAATTCGACTGCGCGCGCGCCACCACCGCGGCGTGCTCCGCTCCAAACCAGGCGACGCTGCTGAATGCGACAACGACAAGCGCGATACGCGCGGCGTTTTTCATGCGATCACCCTGCCTGATTTTGAATTGAATGCCAACGGGCCGTCGCCATCGAAAATCCCGAGCGCGCGAATTTTTTCGACGGCATCGCGCGGATCGGAAGCTCCCGCAACGCGATAATCGGCCTGCTGGTAGAACGGGAGGCGCTCATCATAAAGTTTGCGGAAGCTGGCTTCATCGCGAAATAACGGGCGGTCAGGCATGAGTACGCAACGCGCGAGGAGTTCTTCCACCGGACAATCGAGCCACAGAACTACGGCGCCTGAATCGCGAAGGAGCGCCACGTTGCGCGGCTGAGCGAAGGTGCCGCCGCCGAGGGCCAGCACGAACGGCGATTCCTGGCCAGCCGCGGCTCCCAGTACGCGCACCAAGCATTCGAGCTCGACGTCTCGAAACGCGGGCTCGCCACTGCGCGAAAATATTTCAGCGATGGGATGGCCGGCGTAGCGCTCGATTTCCTCGTCAAGGTCGACGAAGCGCCACGCAAGTTGCGCGGCCAGAAGTTTGCCGATGGTGGTTTTGCCGGAACCCATGAACCCGGCAAGGCAGGCGATCCTGCGCCGGGACGAGACCCCGGATGAAATCGAGTTGGAATGTCGCGATTCGGACAAGTGATCCGAAGCGCCTAGTCGCGCTTCAGAATCTTAATTGTACCACTGAAGGACGAGAGCTCGACTTTGGCGCTGCCCTGATTGACCGAGCCGAACAAGCCATTGCCAAATTTCGGCGGCTTCGCTTTGCCGTGCGTATCGGGCTTCACAGGAGCTTCATTGATCACTTTGCCGTAGAGCGAGCTGGCGGTCACGTCAAACGAATCGGTGGGCGCGAATCGGACTTCGATCGTGCCGGTAGAATTTTTCAGCACATAGATGCCGAGGCGCAGGAAATTTCCGTCGAACAAAATATTGCCCGACGAAGTTTGGATGCGCACGCTATCCATCGAAGGCTGGAGCAATTGGAAACTGCCGCCGATGGAATTGGCGTCAAGGCTTCCGGCGCAACGCGTGCAGACGAGCGAGCCGTCAACACTCTTGACGACCAAATATCCGTCGACGTCGGAAAGCTGAAGATTGGCGCCCACGGTGTCAAACGTCATATTGCCGTGCACGCTCTCCACGACGACGCTGCCCGAATCGGTTTGCACTTGCAGCGCGCTCTCCTGCGGAACCGTGATGACGTAATTCGCCACGAGCTCCTGCGGAGTGGCGTTGTCGCCGGTGATCTCGGTCTCGGCCTCGATGCGGTCATCGGCTTGTTCGGTCGAAATCTCGATCTTGTCGCTCGCATAATCGGCGACGATCTTTACTTCATTTTTCTCCCACGACTTCACCTGCACCTGGCCGCTTGCGTTGTGCAGCGTCACCAGAGGCTTTCCCGTCACCGGGAAATGGCGTTCAAAGTGGCGCGATTGTGAGTAGGCGGGAGCGCCCAAAAACAGCAGCGCGCCTCCGACAACGATAGGCATTGCCGCAAAATTCCTGATTGATCGCATGGCTTTCATCTTCCTCCGACTGCGCTCCGATCCATCGCTACGGCCAGAAGCTGGGCTTTCTGCTGGTACGCATCGTAGAGGTATTCGCGGGCCATTTCGTTATCGGGTTGTTCGCGGACACTCTTTTCACACACGGCAATAAAGTTGTCAATCTGACCGAGGTCGTGGTGCAACTCTTCAGCTACCTGCGGATCACGTTGCGGCAGCGACACGATGGCGGCTTCGGACGCGTCGAGGGAACCCGCCGTCTGTGATTCGCCTATTTGCGCCTGTAGCATGGGCGCGGCAATCGGTTCGAGCACGGCGCTCGCCGTGGGCGAATTGGTCTTAACGCCACCCACGCCCAAAATACCCGCTGCAATCACCGCGATGCCAAGCACGGCGCTCGCGATCGCCGGGCGCTGAAACGCCGCCCACCAGTTGGCGCGCACTGGCCCGCGCGCATCCGCGGGCTCGTGAATTCTTCCTTCGGCCTCAAGTTCCGCGCGAATGCGCGTCCACAACCATTCCGGCGGCGCCACTTCCTCGCGCGCCATTTCAAGCGCGACCGCGCCAATCGCGCGAAAATCGGCCTGGAGCGCCCGACAATCGGCGCACTCCGCCATGTGGATAGCCATCGCTTCCGGCAGGGGGCTATCCGGCTCTCGCTCTAAAATTTTCTCTAATTCATGACACGACATATCTGACATCCGTCCTTCGATTTGCCGCTGGTTTCGTACTCGATCGCTTTGCGTGGCCCCGGTCCCGATTTCCGATCCTAATTAATCCGATGTCGTCTAGCCCCCGCGGGCTGCCTGCCGTTGTTCACGAGCTTGCTGCCGAAGCGTTTCTTGCAACAATTCACGGAGCCGCATACGCGCTTTGTGAAGCTGCGACTTCGAATTGCCGATCGAGCAGTTCATAATTTGCGCGATCTCATTATGTTCGTACCCTTGGATGTCGTGCAGGACGAAGACCGACTTGTACCCGGGCGGTAACTGCGTAATCGCGCGTTCTAAATGCACGCGATCCACAGAGCCCGTCAGCAAAAGGTCGGGACCGCCGATATCCTTGCGCGGTCCGCCGGATTCTTCGTCCGGCTCGGTCTCTTCTTCGAGGGAGGTTTCCGCAAGAGTTTTTCTGCGCAGCTTCATCAGCACGACGTTAACCGCCAGCCGATGGAGCCAGGTGGTGAAGGCTGATTCACCCCGAAACGTGGCGATCTTGCGAAACAACTGCAGGAACGCTTCCTGAGTCAGGTCTTCTGCTTCAGCCGGATTGCTCACCATGCGCAGACACAAAGCGTAGACGCGGCGGTTATGGAGGCGGTAGATACGCTCAAACGCCTCCGCATTGCCCTGTTGGGCCAGGCGGATGGCGTCTGCCTCCGACAACTCCCCGGTTTCACTTCGTCTCGTGCGGGTCACTCTACCCGTCGGGACAACACCCGGCATAATGGATGCGTCCCTCGCCTCCTGAGTTGTACTGGCCCAAGCCCGCATGTTACCGATCCGCGCGGGCGGCGGCACCTATCAGATTCATCCCAATCGCCGGGGGTTCGGCTATAACTGGCTTTTAGTATTCTCCGCGGATAACGGCCGAACGTCTAGCAGGCAAGCGACTTGAGCGAAGGCATACGGGTGATGAGCTTGTCGCGGAATGGTCCAACTTCTTCGCTCGGCAGAACGCAGAAAAACGACTTCAAAACGACGACAGTTTCCCGCAGGCAGGTATTCAAATCGTAGTCCAGGATTTCCAGAGCCCGGCATTCGCGCTCTACCGTCGCCATAGCACGGCCCGTCAGCGCTACGGCCACCGCGCCAGACTCCTTCTGAATTCCGTCCAGCGTCTCCGTAAGGGCGTGCAATTTGTGAAAAAACCTCGATCTACCGTGGAACAAAACACTCCCTAGAAGATGGTCCGTTCGGGCAATGCGCTGGGGAGTCACGCCGCGGAAATTCACGGCGTCAAGAGGCTCAACGTTCGGCAGAGTGCCGTAATGACGGCCGTGCTCTTCCATCGCGCACAAGACCCCTTGAAGGCTTGTCGCCAGGCGGTCAAGCAGTCGGGCGAAGATCGTGGCATATTCGCGGGCATTCATCACGCGTCCTGCCGCCCAGGAATCGAATGCCTCGTTGAGGGTAACGCTCTGGATCACATAGGATGCTTCGAGTTCATCGAGAGCGGCGCCGTAAAGACGATGGCTGCGTTCGGGCAGCGAAGCGATCCAGTCGCGCTTCACTGTGCCGACACTTGTAGGACGCATTTTCCGCTGCGGTTGCCCCACGCCCAAGCCTCCGAGACGCGGTATGATACCACACCATATGTGGATCGCGTTTCGAGACCACTTTAAATATAGCCGGCGAGCATCGCGTGGTGTGTGGTGAGACGAATGGGATCGCCGGCGCACGATGGCATGAGAAAAAACACTCGAAAGGACCGCCGCCTTGCCGTTTGAACCGCTTGACCAATATTTGCAGCGGCAGAAAAAGCTCGCGGAAATTGAGGCGCTCGGCTACGAAGCGTATCCGCATCGTTTCGATTCCACGGCCACACCGGGTGAAATCGTAGCGCGCTACGCCGATGTGCCCGCCACGGAGCTCGATGCGAAGAAACCGTCGGTGCGCGTCGCGGGGCGCATCATGACATTGCGCCTGCACGGCAAGGCGGGCTTCGCGCACATCGCCGGGGACGGCCAGCGAGTGCAGATTTACGTGAAGCTCGACATTGTCGGCGAGCGCGCTTTTAAGTTTTTCCAATTGCTGGACCTGGGCGATTCGATCGGCGTCTCGGGGCACATCTTCCGCACGAAAACCGGCGAGCTGACAGTGTGGGTGGAGCAGCTCAGCTTGCTTGCGAAAGCTCTGTTGCCGCTCCCGGAAAAATGGCACGGATTGTCCGATCGCGAACGGCGCTATCGCCAGCGGTACCTCGATCTGATCGTGAATGAAGATTCGCGGCGCGTATTTATGCGGCGCGCGCAGATCGTGCGCGAGCTGCGCCGCTTTTTCGACACGCACGGCTACATCGAAGTGGAAACGCCAATGATGCAAGCGATCGCCGGGGGCGCGGCGGCGCGCCCGTTTGTAACGCATCACAACACGCTGGACCTCGATCTTTATCTGCGCATCGCGCCCGAGCTGTACTTGAAACGATTGATCGTCGGCGGACTCGATCGCGTTTACGAAATCAACCGCAACTTCCGCAATGAAGGGATTTCGACGCAGCACAATCCCGAATTCACCATGCTCGAGTTCTATCAGGCCTACGGCGATTATCGCGATCTGATGTCGCTTACGGAGGAATTGTTCGCCGTGCTCGCGCGGCAGCTTTACGACACCACGATCATTCGATTCGGCGAGCACGAAATCGACCTGGGCCGCTGGCAACGCCTCACCATGCGCGAAGCCATCGCGCGCTATTGGCCCGCTGCCGCTGCGCCGCCAACGATTGAGGAATTATCCGCACCCGGCGGCGCGCATTCCGCCGCGGCGCGATTCAACGCCTGGGCAGCCGGAAACCGTCCGGCCCCATCGGCCGACGGCGCACCGTCAATCGCCGGCGCCGATCCGATCGGCGGCCTCGAGAAAATGACGGATGGCGAAGTAACGGGCGTGTTGTTTGAGACAGTTGCCGAACACAAGCTGATTCAGCCGACGATCGTGTACGACTTCCCTACCGACATTTCGCCGCTTGCTAAATGCAAGCCGGGCGATCCGTCGCTCGTGGAGCGCTTTGAAATCTTTATCGTGGGCATGGAGTTTGGCAATGCTTTCTCGGAGCTGAACGATCCGGCGGAGCAAGAACGCCGGTTCGAGACGCAAGTGAAACAGGGGAGCGCGGATGCGCCACGCGAAGTCGATTTCGATTATGTGCGCGCTCTCGCGCACGGCATGCCACCTACGGCGGGCGAGGGCATCGGAATCGACCGGCTGACAATGCTGCTGACGGATTCGCATTCGATTCGCGACGTGATCTTGTTTCCGCTGCTGCGCCCAGAAGCTAAAGACGGAGTGGCGTCCGAAGCTGACGGTGACCGCGGCGCGCCGCAAAGCGGCTCCTCCCCGAAAACGCCATGAGGTTCGCCTGGTTCGTGGCGCGCCGCTATCTGCGTTCGCAACATCGTCCGGCAGTGTTGCGCTTGGTCACCTGGCTTGCGACGCTCGGCGTTGCGGCGGGCGTGGGAACACTTGTAATAGCGCTGTCGATGAATACCGGCTTCCGACACACCTTTCAGGATCGTCTGCTCGGCGTCACCGCGCACGTCAATCTTTCACGACCCGATTCCGAAGGAATCGAAGACTATCGAGCGCTGGGCGAGCGGCTCGGACACACGCCGGGCGTACGCTCCGTTGCACCGGCGATGTATTTGACGGTGTTACTGGTCGCCCCGGGAGGGCGGTCTCGCGGCGTCGTGATCAAGGGAGTGGACCCTGAAATCGAGCGCGCGTCGGACGAAGCGATGCGCCGGGTGACCTCGGGCAGCGCCGATTTCGCGGCCGATGCGAATGGCTTCGACGCCATTCTGATCGGGCAAATGCTGGCGGACGACCTGGGAATCGAAGCCGGAGACTACGTTACGCTGATGAGCCCGAATGGAAGCTTGACGCCCTTCGGCGAGATGCCGCGCTCACGGCGGTTTCGCGTGGCGGGGATTTTCAATTCCGGATTCTACGATTACGACGCGAATTGGGGATTCATCACTTTGCCGGCTGCGCAAGGTCTGGACGGCGTAGGCGACGTCGCGAGCGTTCTTGAATTTCGGCTGGCCGACCCGGACCGCTCCGAGCAAGCGGCGCGCGAACTCGAAAGCGAAGCCGGCCCCGGCTATCTGGCGAGCACATGGCAGGATGAGAATCGCGCTCTATTTCGCGCGCTACGTTTTGAAAAACTAATCACAGCGCTGTTCATTGGATTGATCACATTCGTCGCCGGCCTGAACATTTTGGTGGTTCTCGCGATGACGGTGAGCGATCGCGCGCGCGATATCGCCGTGCTCACCGCGATGGGCGCGCGGCGCACGCAAGTACGCGACGTTTTCATCCTGCAAGGCCTGGCCATCGGCGCATTCGGAACGCTCACTGGCTTGGCGGGTGGATATTTGCTGTCCTGGGTCGCGGGAACCTACAGACTAATTCCGCTTGATCCCCAGGTCTACTCCGTTCCCTACGTCCCATTTCAGCCGAACGGCCTTGACGCCATCTGGATCGGCGCCGCCGCGCTCGCGATTTGCCTGGCGGCGACGATGGTTCCAGCGCGCGCCGCAGTGCGGCTATTGCCGGTTGAAATACTGCGTTACGAATAGCTAACCTCACGCTCGCGCCGCACCAAACCGAGTTTGGCGTGTCATGTGCTCCTTCTAATCCCGACGATTGCTATCGATCCGATTTCCGCCGCGTCAGCCTCGTCGGCAGGCGCCTCGATCGTGTTACAATCGCCTTTAGGTCAAGGGTTTACGGGTTCGCCGGTCGGTGGCGCCAAATGGCTGAAGCAGCGGAGGGAAATACGCTGGACAAAACTGGCAAGGGTTAGGCCAGCGGGTTGCCACTTTTCGACATTTCACCGGGCCCGGAAGACAAAGCGGCGCTGTTTAGAGGCATCTAATTAGAGCGGGGATGCCCGAAAAAACCGCATTTTACGAGTGGGGCGCGGCAAGTTCCTGGCTGGAGAAATCGATCCGATGATGCAGAGCTCAGCAGCGACGACATCACGGGAAAACTACCGAGAATTGAGCCGCGCGACGCGCGCGCAGCCGGACGCGGGCCCGGAAATCGTCCTGGAAGCGCGCGGCCTGCGCAAAATTTATGGTGCGGGTCCGGCGAAGATCACGGTGCTCGATGGCGTGGACTTCGTGCTCGAACGCGGTGAGATGGTTGCGATCGTGGCGCCGTCCGGCGCGGGAAAAAGTACGTTTTTGCACTTGCTGGCGGCGCTAGACACGCCAACGAGCGGTACAGTATACTTCGGCTCGAAAGCGATAGAAACTTTGCGCGAACAGGAGCTTGCGGATTATCGCAACCGCGCTATCGGTTTTGTCTGGCAACGTCATCACCTGCTGGCGGATTTCACGGCCGCGGAAAACGTCGCCATGCCCCTGCTAATGCGGGGTCGGGCCACGAAGGAAAGTCTGGCGGAAGCCAGACGGTGGCTTGCAGAAGTGGGCTTAGCGGAGCGGGCGGATCACCTGGCTGGTCAACTTTCCGGCGGTGAGCAACAGAGAGCGGCGATCGCCCGGGCACTGGTGCACGAACCGGCCGTTTTATTGGCGGATGAACCGACCGGGAATCTTGACGAGCGCAACGCAAGCGGAGTTTTTGAACAAATGCGCCAGCTTTGCAGGGCGCATCGGCTCACGTCCGTACTGGCGACGCACAACTGGACTCTGGCTCGGCAGGCAGATCGCATGCTGCAGCTAGAAAACGGGGTGCTTCGTCCGGTTTCAGAAACCTCTAACGGCCCTGGCACTGCTGTCTGAGGGGAGAAACGAGCGGAAACGTGTTTGAACGTTACACGGAAAAAGCGCGTCGCGTGATCTTCTTCGCGAGGTATGAGGCCAGCCAGTACGGCAGCCCCTACATCGAGACGGAGCATTTGCTGTTGGGATTGATGCGCGAAGACAAAGCGCTCGCCAACAGATTTCTGCGCGCGCACGGCTCGATCGAATCCATTCGCAAGGAAATTGAATCGCGAATCACCATTCGCGAACGCATCTCCACCTCGGTGGAAGTTCCGCTCAGCCAGGAATCGAAGCGCATTCTGAATTACGCCACCGAAGAAGCGGAACGACTCGGTCACAAGCACGTTGGTACCGAGCATCTGCTGCTGGGAATTCTGCGCGAAGAAAAGTGCTTCGGCGCGGAAATTCTTCAGGAGCGCGGGTTGCGGCTTTCCGCGCTGCGCGAGGAAATGGCGCGCTCGGCGGGAGAAAAAGCTCCGGCGAATCGGCCCAAGGAAACTTCGCTCCTGGCCGAATTCAGCCGCGATCTCACGCAATCGGCCCTGGAAGGCCAACTCGATCCCCTGGTCGGACGCGAACGCGAAGTCGAGCGCGTGATCCAGATCTTGTGCCGCCGCACGAAAAACAATCCTGTGCTGATCGGCGAGCCGGGCGTAGGCAAAACTGCCATCGTCGAAGGCTTGGCGCAGCGCATTTCCGACGGCGATGTGCCGCCATTTCTTGCCGACAAGCGAATTCTCTCGCTCGATCTTTCCCTGATCGTCGCCGGCACGAAGTATCGCGGGCAATTTGAAGAACGCCTGAAGACCATCATGAAAGAATTGATGGAAAATCAGAACGCCATCCTCTTCATCGACGAGTTGCACACACTGGTGGGCGCGGGTTCGGCCGAAGGGTCGCTGGATGCAGCCAACATTTTGAAGCCGGCTCTTTCGCGCGGCGAAATTCAGTGCATCGGCGCGACGACACCTGGTGAATATCGCAAATCTGTCGAGAAAGACCGCTCACTCGAGCGCCGCTTTCAATCCGTAAAAGTCGCGGCACCCAGCGAGGATGACGCCATTCGCGTTCTCGAAGGCGTACGCGAACGCTACGAAAAATTTCACGCCGTCACATACACGGAAGAAGCGATTCGCTACGCCGTCTATCTTTCCAGCCGCTATATTCCCGACCGCTTCCTGCCCGATAAGGCCGTGGACCTGATCGACGAAGCAGGCGCGCGCGTAAAGCTGCGCCAGGCCACGCTGCCCGACGAAGTCGCCGAAGTGCAGAAGCGCGTGAAATTCATCACGCATCGCATGGAAACGGCCATCGCCAATCACGAATTTGAAAAGGCGCGCTTCTATTCCGAAGAAGAGCGCAAGGAAAAGGAAAATCTCCGACAGGTCCGCGACCGGCTGAAGCTCGATGAGTCCACTGCTGGCGTGGTCACACGCGAAGACATCGAAGAGGTTGTCGCGCGCTGGACCGGAATCACCGTCACCTCGATCAAGGAAGACGAACAACAGAAACTTCTGCGCATCGAAGTGGAGTTGCACAAGCGCATCATCAGCCAGGCGCGAGCCATCACCGCGCTCGCGCGAGCCATTCGCCGCAGCCGTGCCGGCCTAAAAGCTCCGGGCCGCCCTGTCGGCTGCTTCCTGTTTCTCGGACCCACGGGCGTCGGCAAAACAGAGGTGGCGCGGCGCTTGGCGGAATTCCTATTTGGCAGCGAAAAATCGTTGATTCGCTTCGATATGTCCGAGTACATGGAAAAGCACTCGGTGTCGAAGCTGATCGGCGCGCCTCCAGGCTACGTGGGCTATGAAGAAGGCGGCCAATTGACGGAACGCGTTCGGCGCACGCCATACGCCGTGATCCTGCTCGATGAAATCGAGAAAGCCCATTCCGACGTCTACAACATTTTGCTGCAAGTTTTTGAAGATGGGCAATTGACCGACGGACTCGGCAACACGGTGGATTTCCGCAATACGATCGTGATCATGACCTCAAACCTTGGCGCGCGCCACTTGCAGAAGCGCCAAACGATGGGTTTTCAATCCGGCACCGACGAAGCCGGGGACAAGAGCATGGAAGACATGGTCTTGTCCGAAGTCAAGCGCGTTTTCAATCCGGAATTTTTGAATCGGCTCGATGAAGTGATTCTGTTCAGCCCGCTGACCGATGAAGACTTGTTGCGCATCATCGATCTGCTGGTCGGCATGATCAACGACACCTTGATCCATCGTCAGGTGCAAATCGTCCTGACGCCGGAAGCAAGCCAGTGGATTCTCGAGAAAACTTGCGGCGATCGTAATTACGGAGCACGCCCACTCCGCCGCGCGCTGCAGAAATACGTCGAAGACCCGCTGTCGGAAGCGCTCATTCAGGGGGGCCTGCAACGTCCGGCGACGCTCGAAGCGTTCGTCTCCGGCGACGAGCTTGGTTTCCGACCGGTAGTCGAAGCAACCCCGGTTACCCACTGACGAATCCTATGCGGGCAGGCCGGACCTACCACTGAGCCGGCCGGGGAGCAGGGACACTCTTGTTTTGGGGGAAGGCGGCCTTGACCGCACCTGCGGCCGCGATTAAATACTTTTGTCTGTCTGCTCTGCTCTGGGTGCTGTGCGTCTGCCTACTCGGCGTCGCCGGCGCCTCCGCACTGCCATTGCCGCAGACCACTCTCGATCAAGAAGCCTCGCCGCAAGTGGCGCCGGGCCAGCCGTACGTTCTGCGAATCGAATTCGACGGCAATCACCGCATGCGCACGGACACGCTGAAGGCGCGCATCTTCACGCGCGAGGGCGATCCGTATAAACCCGAAGCTCTGCGCCGCGATTTCCAGGCGCTGTGGAACACCGGATATTTCGAGGACATCACGCTCACCGTAGAGGACAGCCCCGATCATCCGGACGGCAAGATCGTGATCTTCACCGTCGCCGAGCGCCCGATCATCCGCCGCATCGTATATAAGGGCGACAAATCGATCACGGAATCCGACATTCTGGACGCTTTCAAGGACCGCAAAGTCGGCCTGTCGGTTGAAAGCCAGTTCGATCCCACGAAGATCAAAAAAGCCCAGGTTGTCATTCAAGAATTGCTCGCGGCGCACGGGCACCAGTTCGCGGTCGTGAAGCCGACATACGAGCGAATCGCCGCGTCGAACGCGGTTGTGCTGACTTTTAACATCGATGAAGGACCAAAGGTAAAAATCGGCGTGATCGCGTTCGAGGGAAATCACGCATTCTCCAGCGAGAAACTCATCCGCTCGATGAAGCACTCGCGTCCCTACGGGATCCCGCTCTACTACTGGGACATTCCGGTGATGAGCAAGACGTTTGATCGTTCGGCGCTCGATGAAGACCTCGAAGTCGGCGTGCGCGCGCTCTATCAGGATAACGGCTACTACAAGGTCAATGTGAACAGTCCGGATGTGCAGACCGTGGACATCAATAAATCCGGCATCCCCGGGCCTTGGCCCATCGTGGGCAGGAAACACGGAAAGGCCACGAACATCAAGATCACGATTGAAGAAGGCGACCGCTACCGGATGGGCAAGCTCTACATCCGCAGTTCGGATCCGGAAAAGGGACTCTCTCTCAAGCGGGAGGCTCTGGAGAGAATCTTCCCTCTCCACAAGGGCGATATTTTCAGCGTCGCCAAAGTTCGCAAAGCGGTTGAGGACTATACCAAGCTCTACGGCCAATTCGGGTTCATCGACTTCACCGCTGAACCGGAAAGCGACGTCAACGACACGACAAAGACTGTCGATCTGACGCTCGATTTCGACGAAGGAAAACAATTCTACGTGCGCCGCATCGAATTCGCCGGCAACAGCACCACCCGCGATAAAGTGATTCGGCGCGAATTGCTGATCAGCGAAGGCGATCTGTTCAACAACCACTTGTGGGAATTGAGCCTGCTGCGCCTCAATCAGCTCAACTACTTCGACGTAATCAAGCCGGAAAACGCCGAGATCAAGCGCGACACGAAAAATGGCACCGTGGACATCCTGCTGAAGCTCAAGGAAAAGGGGAAACAGTCCATCAGCCTCACCGGCGGCGTCAGCGGCATCGAGGGCGAATTCCTCGGCCTGACCTACCAGACCAACAATTTCCTGGGGCTGGGCGAAACGCTGACTTTCACCACGCAGTTCGGCTCGATTCAGCGGAATTTCCAATTCGGCTTCACGGAGCCTTATCTGTTCCAGAAGCCCATCACCAGCGGCTTCACCATCTTCGACAGTCGATACAATTTCAATGAAGCGCAAGAAACTTCGTTGCTGTATGGAGAGAAGATCACCCTCAGTCCGGACATCGCGCAGAATTACAATCAGGACAGCAAGGGGTTCACCGCATTCGTCAGCTACCCGCTGAAAAAATTGTCGTTGTTCTCGCGCCTCGGTCTCGTCTATGGATATACCGACACGGATATCCAGGCCTTCAGCACGGCTTCTCAATTACTCTTCGAGGCGCTGCAATTCCAGTCGATCGCCGGTCCTTCGGCGTTGAACGGAATCCACGCGAGCAAGATTTCGCCCACGCTCACCTACTCGCGTTTGCAGGGATCGCAACTGAATCCCACCGGCGGCAAAACATTTTTCGCTTCGGTTGCCTACAACGGCGGGCCATTGCTCCGCGGCAACGTGGACGAGGTCTCTACAACGTTCAACATGACCTACTTCCACAGGGCCAGACCCCGTCGCAACGTGATTGCAGTCCGTTTCTTGGGCTCGTTCATCACCGGGTACGACGGTCGCGAGGTCACGCCGTATGACCGAACCTATCTGGGCGGCGAGGACAATCTGCGCGGCTTTGACGTGCGCACGGTCACACCCGTCGTATTTATCCCCACGGTAACCACGCAGTCGTTCTCGTTCTTCGATCCCACTGTGCTCAACAGCGGCGGCTCGCCGACCCAGCGTACGATCTCAATTCCGGCGCTCATCTATCAAACGGCATTTCCTGGCGGAGACACCGAGGGTGTCACGAATCTCGAATATCGAATCCCGATCGCCGGACCCGTCTGGATGGACATCTTCACCGACGCCGGCGCCACGGGTATATTGCGCCCTTCGGAATTGGCGTTGGCTGCGAGCGGAGTTGAAGAGGATAATTCTGTGTTTCCGGGCGCCGTCACTTCCGCGCAGTTGAACGTATTGCAGGGAACGAATTTCAAGCTCCGCGCGTCCGCGGGCATCGAATTCGTCGCGAATCTGCCGATCATTAATGCGCCGGTGCGGCTCTATTGGGCCTACAACTTCGAGCGCTTGGATAAAACGCTGATCGCGCCGGAGGACCGGTTCGACGTAACTCAGAATTTGCTGTCGTCGCTGCCGCCCGGCGTCTACACCACCCAGATTCTTCCTCAAATCAACAACGCGATAGCCAATCCGCAACTCACTCAGTTTTTCGATCCGGTTAAGGTCATCCGGCTGACGGTGAGCCGGACGTTCTGAGCATCGATCATGCGGGCGCGCGGAGAAACGAAATGGCGGCAAGGGGCGGCATGGAGAGCTTAAAAAGAGTTGGAGGCACGGGAATCATGAAGTCACACAAATTCTGGTTTGCGCTGAGCTGGTTATGCGCGGCGATCACGCTGGGATGCAACAGCACGCCTACGAACGTCGTGGTCACGCTGAGCCAGACCACTGCCACCGTGGTCCTCAATGCCCAACAGCAATTTAGCGCCACCGTTACGGGAACCACAAATGCTAACGTCACTTGGGAAGTCACGGGGGCAACGGGCGGAGCCGTGACGGGCGGAAACACCACCATCGGCACGGTAGATACCACCGGCCTCTATACCGCACCCAGCGTCCTTCCCTGCACTCCCACGGCGACGGCCCCGTGCGAGGTGACGGTTACCGCGGTTTCGGCAGCAGACTCGTCGGCCACGGCCGCGGCGACGGTCACGCTCAGTTCCGGTATTACTATTTCGGTGTCGCCATCAATTGCCACGGTCGGCACGCAGGAAACCTATCCCTTCGTCGCAACTGTGACGGGCACGACCAATACCGCCGTCGTTTGGTGCGTCATTATCGATAACTCGAGCGGAACGCCGACTTGCACCCCCGGCACGAGCAACAATAACGGATCCATTGGCGAGAACACTGGAACGTATACGGCGCCGCCGTTCGCGCCGTCAGGCGCGGTCACCATCACGGCAACCTCTGTCCAGGATCCGTCCGTGAACGCCTCGGCCACCGTCACCGTCATCACCGCGGTCAATCCGACTGTGAGCGCCATTAGTCCAAATACAGCACCGCAAGGTCAAACTTTTGAGGATGTTTATATCATCGGAACGAATTTTATCTCGACTACGGCCGTGCTTGTGAACGGCACGCCGTTGCCCGCGTTCAACAATGGCGTTCAGAGCGTCGAGCTGCCAAACCCGACCTTCGCATCCACGGGCTCGACCGGCACGGCCTCGGGTGAAACCACCTCGCTCCGGGCCCGCATCCCGGACTTTATGCTTACGGTTGCACCGGTGCCTCCAGCCACCACGAGCACACTCACGATTTCGGTCGAACGCCAGGGCGGCACGCCGCAATCCTGCCCCACCGTCACACTGTGCCAAATCGCGGTGACCCCGGTACGGCCCGCCATCGCGGGACCATCGCCTGACAGTGTGCTGCAGGGATCCGCCGGAAGCCTCAATTTCAATGTCGACGGCGGCTATTTCGGTACGAATGCCAGCCCGATTGTTACGGGGAAATTCAATGGAACAGCCCATACCACCATGGTCAATCCATCCCTGAATCCTGTCGACAGTGGCCGGCAGTTGACCGTGGTTGTCGGCGGCGCTCTCAATTCGTCCGACCTGAGCACGCCTGGCCTTTATCCGATCACTATCCAAAATAACGCTGAGCCGCAGCAAGTGGCTTCGGCGAATTTGGCGGTTCGTCCGGCGTACAGTCCTCCAGCGTCCTCGATTTCCACGATCACCGATACTGTGGTGACGTTGCCGGGCACAAAGCCCTCGGCCGTTGCCATCGACACGTCGACAGCGCTCGCCGTTGTGGTCAACACGGGATCGAACGACGTCACCCTCGTCGATTTGTCGTCAGGCACTCCCACCGTTGTGGTGCCCTCACTCTGCACTGTGCCACCCACATCGGGCACCACGTGCCCGACGACGGGACCCACTGGCGTTGCGGTTGACAACATCCGGCATATCGCTTTGGTCGCAAATAACACCGCCGTACCGCCCAGCGTCTCCGTGATCAACCTCACCACGCGCGCTGTGACTTCGGTCATCAATACCAGCGCGATCATCACAGCCACGAACGTTACAGCGCGCCCGTTTTCGGTTGGCATCAACCCCTCGACCGGACACGCCATCCTGGCCTTTCAAGCCACCAACGTCGCGGCGCTGATTGACCTCACCCAGAATCCGCCGGCGATCACCGGCGTCGTCAACGCCAGCACGGGTTCCAGCCCACAGATCGCCGTCGATTCGGAACTGGATTGGGCGATCATCACGCCGGGTGGTTTGGGCGCGATGACGCTGGTGAACCTGAGCCGCCAGAGCACCAACGCGATCGCTACCGCCGCCAATTCAGGAGCGGTGCGCACGGCCGGCACCGTCACGATCACCACCACTACGACACAATTCCTACAGCCGGGCGAACCCGTGCTGATTGAAGGCGTCGCCGATTCCAGCTTTGACGGAACCTACAGCGTCGTCTCCGTGACATCGGATACGACCTTCACGTACACCGAGAATGACACCACGAATTCAACAAGTGGCGGTGGTTCGATCACTTACGCCGCCCCCGTGGCCACACTGTCGGTAAGCACGACCGTCCAGGGCGTATCCTTTAACCCTGAAACGCATTCCGCGATTCTGACCGATCCGATTAACGGCGGCGAAGGCGCTCTCGTGTACAGCGCGTTCGATCAGACCTCCAAACCGATCTCCCTTCAGGCCGGATATGTTGCTTCCGCTTTCAACCAGCTCACCAACACCGGAGTTATCGTCAATAACTTCCTGAATCAGGCCCTGATCATTGATCCGACCCAGCCGACCGCGGTCCAGGAGCTCACCTCAGACCTGAATGCACCCGTGGCTGTAGCCTGCGATCCGATCACGAATCAATTCATGATCATCAACCAGGGCAGCGGTACCGCCGCGGTCTATTCGCTGGGTACGGTTCGCCCGCTTCAAATCACGGAACTCAGTCCGGAGGTCTACAATCTCACCTCCTCGCTCACTTCCCCGGCTGTGCCCTCATCGCAGACCTTGACGATCGTCGGAGGCGGATTTGATTCCTCGTCGGTGGCGCGGCTCGACGGCATTCCGCTGCCCACCAGCGTTACCTCCAGCCGCAGCATGACAGTGTCGGTTCCCGCGGCAATGCTTTCGAGCCCGCGCCGCTTCGCGCTCGACGTCCTGAATCCAGGTCCCGCTGTCTCGAATGCCGAAGATTTCAGCGTGACGCAAACCGTGGACCTCACCAATCCCGGCTGCATCAATCCCGCTCCCGACGGAGTGGCCGTCGATCCGCAAAATAACGTAGCCGTGGTCACCCTCAATGGCTGCAACTCCGTGGCCGTCGTCAATCTCTCGAACGGAATGGGCAGCATCGTGTCCGTTGGACAATCCCCGGCCGGAGTGGCCGTTTTGCCCAACGTCCACCTCGCGGCAGTGGCAAACACCGGAAGCAACAATGTCAGTATCGTTGATACAATCGGCCTCGATGTTACGAATACGGAGACGGTAGGCGCGGGACCGCTCGGTGTCGCCGCCGACCAGAACACCGAAGAGGTGGCGGTTGCCTGCAGTCAGGCCAATACCGTGAATCTTTTCAATGCCGTTACGCCGGGATCTGCCAGCAGCATCACCGCCGATCAATTTCCGTACGGCGTTGCCATCGATCCGGTGGCCAATCTGGTGGCCTCGGCCAACGCCGTTGGCAATGACCTGACCGTGGCCGATGCCACGTTGGTCTCGCCGACGATCACGTTCTCCAACATGCAACAGCCGACGGGCGTAATCTACGATCCGATCGGTTATCAATTCCTGGTCAGTTCGAGTTTGAGCAACCAGATTTTCGTGGCATCGGCGATCAGCCAGCAGTCCACGGCGTTTTCCGTGGGCATCAATCCGACTTCGATCGCATACAATCCGTTCTCGAGCACCCTTGTCAGCACGAATACGGAGAGCGGCACGATGACGGTGGTCGACTTGCTTGCCCGGCAAATTCGTGCCGTGCTCTCGGTGAACTCCGGTTCGCAGTTCTCGGTTGATATTCATCCGTGGACCAACGTGGCAGCCGTCGCCGACACGCCCGACAACAAGCTTGTCTTTATACCGCTGCCTCACTGATCTGTGCGCGCAGGCGGTGGTTCGCGCCGGCTGATGGCCTGCGGGCGGCAGCCGGAGTTTGGCAAGACTGGATTTCGGGTTGACGCCCGGAAACGGTGACACCTATAATCGGCGATTTGTGACTCGTCGAAAGAATAAGGAGTGAGAATGAACGTAAACTTTTCCTTGAAGCACGTGCCGGCAGCCCTTCTAGTTGTTTTCCTGTCCGCCGCGGGGGCCTGGGCCCAGGGCGGCGCGGCTCCGGCTGCAACCGCACCGGTGAAAATCGTAGCGCTCAGTGTGCAGGGCGCGATTGCGGCTACGGCCGAAGGCAAGGAAGCCGCGATCGAGCTGCAATCGAAATTCGCCCCGAAGCAGACTGAATTGCAAAACATGCAGAAGAGCATCGAAGATATCCAGAACCGCCTGCAAAACGGAGCTGCTACGCTGAGCGACGAAGAAAAAGCCACCTTGCAGCGCCAGCTCGACTTGCAAGGCCGCGAGTTCCAGCGTCGTCAGGATGACGCGCAGGAAGAACTGAACGCAGCCCAGCAGGACATCGTCGATCGCATCGGCCGAAAGATGCTCGACGTCGTGGATCGCTACGCTCGAGAAAACGGCATCGCGATCGTGCTCGATTCATCCACGCAAGGCGGTCCGCTTCTCTACAGGGCGCCTCAGTCGGACATCACCGCCGACATCGTTCATCTTTACGACCAGGCTTATCCCGTGAAGCCCACGGCCGCAGCGGCGCCGGCTACTCACGCTCCCGCTCCGAAGCCGGCGACACCGCCGCAACGATAAGCGGTATAACTGAACCATGCCTGCCCCCGGGCTCTTTTTGTAAGGCCGGGGTGTATGCGCCGGGCGCGCCGCAACACGGGCGCGGTCCGGCCAGCGGCAAAACGCGGCCTCTGCGCCGGGCCTAGGCAGAAGTTCCAAACGCAGCTACAATGTTTTGGCCTTCCCAAGCGGATTTCCACAAAGGATTCAGGGCGTGGAACCGATACTCGTCACCGAGAATCTTTGGAAAATTCATCACGCGGGCAAGCTCGAAGTGCCCGCTCTGCGTGGGGTGAATCTCCAGGTGATGCAGGGTGAATCGGTGGCTGTAATGGGCCCGTCGGGTTGCGGTAAATCGACGCTGCTGCACGTGCTCGGCGGTTTAGCACGCGCCACCCGTGGCAAAGTCCTGGTCGATGGCAACGACCTTGCCATGATGAGCGACGCCGAACGCACCAAACTCCGCCGGCACAAGATCGGTTTCGTTTTCCAGCGCTTCAATCTTCTGCCTACGCTCGATGCTCGCGGCAATATCGCCATCGCCCAGCACATTTACGGCGATGGATTCGATCCGCATCGCTTTGAAATCGTCACAACGATGCTCGGCCTCTCCGGGCGCCTCGACCATCGTCCTTCTGAGCTTTCCGGCGGCGAGCAACAACGCGTGGCCATTGCCCGGGCCATCATCAATGAGCCCAAAATCGTGCTTGCCGACGAGCCCACGGGCAATCTTGACACCGAAAATTCTCAAGCCGTGCTTGCCATGCTCCGCCACTTGAACAAGGAACTCGGCCAAACGATCATCATGATCACGCACAATCCGGAAGCCACCGCGCACTCCGACCGTATCGTGCACATGCGCGATGGCGTGATCGTGGATGGCGTTTCCGCCGCGTGAAGCCATGCGCACGATTGGGCGCATACTATCTCGCATAGCGTTCTGGTCGTACGAGCGCGGCACGTGGCCCTATGACGTCGCCGTTGCCGCGATCGTGCTCTTCGTCCTGCTGTCTCCGCGCTCTTGGTTTCACGATCAGCCTGCCTTCGGCCCGCCCTCCTCTCAAACGCTCATCGTGCTTGAATCCGCCGGTGGCGCCGGCAACACGCAAACCTACAGCGTGGACGCGCGCCTGCTGGCTTCGCCGATCCGCACGCCGGAACTCGAGCACGATCTGCACGATGCCATGCGCAAAAACACGGAGAGTCTCCGGCACGGCAATTTTCACATCCTGCGCATCGAGCCGATCCGCGGGCAGGACGACACTGTCATTTCCTACGAGGTCACCATCTCTCCCTGAGCCCGTGTGCGTGCCCGCAACACGATGTTTCGCCGGTTGTAACTGGCTCGAAGTGCGGCGCATCTTACTCATGTGCGTTGTGCTAGGATGCCCAAGCGGCTTGGCGCGCGCGCGGAAGCGCGATGAAGCGCAAGAATGGCGAGGAATCTTTGAATTTATCGCGGCCCCATCGGTATATTTGCGCGGCGCTCATCGCGACAGCCGCCGTCTGTTTGGCAGCGGCGGGGCTCGCGCGCGCAAAAAGCGCGCCACAGCAGCAAATGACGCTCGACGCCGTGTTGCGCCAGCTCGACGCGCAGTCCAGTGACTTCACGAGTTTGACCGCGGACATCGAGCGCACCAAAGTCACCGTCGTCGTGGACGACAAATCCGTCGAGAGTGGAAAGATTTATATCCGCAAGGACGAAAAAATGCGGATCGATATGACGAGCCCCGACCCGCGCACAATTCTTCGCTATGGCGACACGGTGGATATTTACACTCCCAAGATCAATCAAGTCGACGAATACAACCTCGGCAAACACAAAGAAGTGGTGGATCAATTCACGCTGCTCGGATTCGGCACCTCGGGCGCCGATCTGAAAAAACACTATGACATCACTCTGCAGGGCGAAGACACGCTGGATAATCGCAAGGTGGTGATGCTCGAATTAACGCCGAAATCTTCCGACGTGCGCAACCAGATCTCCAAAGTTCAAATCTGGTTCGATGAATCCACCTGGCTGCCCGCGCAACAGAAGTTTTTTGAGACTGGTTCAGGAGATTATTTCACCACACGATATACGAACGTCGCTCGCAACATCCGCATTCCCGACTCGCGCTTTCGCCCCCAATGGCCAAAGGGAGTCACCAAGGTTAAGCAAGACGGTTAATTCTTAATTCTTCGATTCAGTCCCGAACAGTCACAACCAAGTTGCCGCGCTGATTTCTCTGAGCAAACGTTCGTTCTCCGGATTCTTCTTGCCGCGCGCGGCGCGCTCTATCGCTTCTCCTGTGCCAACAGCGCTTGTTTTCGCTCGATTCCCCAGCGATATCCGCCCATGCCTCCGTCTCCGCGAATCACGCGATGGCACGGAATCACGAGCGACACCGGATTCGTCGCGCAAGCCCGAGCCACAGCGCGCGCCGCCGTTGGCCGGCCCAGCGCTCGCGCAATTTCTCCGTAGGTTCGCGTAGTCCCGCGAGGAATGCGCCGCAGTGCCTCCCACACACGTCGCTGGAAAGCCGTAGCCTGCACGTCAAGCGGCAGATTCAATCGCGGCGTGTCTCCATCCAAATAACGCACGATAGCTCGCACCCACTCCGACGCATCGCGCCCTCCTGGCCGAATCCTCGCCTGCGGATATTCTTCGCGCAGTTCGCTTGCGAGCGCGGCATCGCGATCGCCCAGGTACACCGCGGAGATTCCGCGGAGGGTCGTGGCGACCAGCACGCGTCCCAAACGCGACGCCGCCACTGTGTATGTAATTTCCATTCCTTGCCCGCCGCGGCGATATGCCGCCGGCGTCATCCCCAACTGCGCGTTCGATTCTTCGTATAGTCGGCTCGATGAGCCGTACCCCGCTTCGTAAAGTGCCTCGGTCACAGTGGTGCCTCCCTTTTTTAGCCGGCGCTTCAGGCGACCCAAGCGCACGGCCGCGGCATATTGGCGCGGCGTGACGCCCACCGCGCGGCGAAATCTTCGTTCCAATTGGTGAGGCCCCAGACCCACCCGCGCCGCCAGAGCCGGCAAGCGAATAGATTCCTCCGAATTGACCTCAAGTTCGCGGCACACATTTTGTATGAGTGTATCGTCAGATTCCGCCCCGGCCCCGGCGCGCGGACCGCCTGCATCGCGCAAGTTCGGCTTGCAACGCCGGCATGCTCGAAATCCGGCGCGCTCTGCGGTTTCGGGCGTAGCGAAAAATTCCACCACCCCGCGTCGCGGCCTTCGCGACGGACACCCCGGCCGGCAATAGATTCCAGTCGAACGCACCGCGTAAACGAACGCGCCGTCGAATCGCCCGTCGCGCTTCGTGACGGCGTTCCAATACCGCCGCGAATCGCGCCGCGAAGACCGGCCGTTTCCATTGCGCGTGTTGCAGAATTGTTTCAAGTTTCGCGAGCCTTCCGTCCGAGACCAGTGTGCGCACGAATCATTCGCGATTCTATCCGATTCTAGCGCCCAAACTGGAAAGCGCCGCGCAGTAGCCCTTAAGACACGCAGACCCCACTCGCGGCTTTACGCGAATGCGCGCGTGGCGGATAGTGGCCCGCGAGCGGTGCCAGAAACGCTGACTGGGGAGAGGTCTATGCGCACTGCTCGAATCCAAGCTTCATTGCCTGACGTCAAGACACCTCACGGCGGATCCGAAGCCGCTGCCGCGGGCTTGTCCGCGTCCAGCACCATGAATACGCCCGATACTCCTCAATGGATTGAGCGCGCACGCCCGCGCGGCATTCGTCGCGTTCCCACGCACACCGTCGGCGTCCCCAACGATCGCCGCACCTACGCGCGCGCCCACCTGCGCCTGCCGCTCAAAGTAACGCGTGTCGCGGGGCAACGCCAGCCCGGCGCTATTCGCCTTTGCACGCGCGACATCAGCTCAAGCGGCGTTTTTTTTCTGTGCCCACAGCGCATCGAACCCGGCACGCCCATCGAAATTGAGGTGGCGCTTGTTGATAGACCCACCCAGCGCGGCAATGTGCGCATGATCACCGAAGCGCACATCGTACGCGCCGAGCCCGCGCGAGCCAACGGATGGCACGGTCTCGCCGCGATATTCGACGACATCACATTCCAACGCAGCGATCCTCTTCCGCCGCGCTTTCACACAGTATAAAGTCGCGCCGCAACCGCCGTTTTTGCGCCACGCCGGTTTTTTGCGCGCCGAGCCCGTTTCTTGCGCCAAGCCCGGTTCTTGTGCCCGGAATATTGCGCTAGGATTGTGTTCCCTATGGCACCCGATTCGCCTCGCCTGCGCGCCGTGCTGCTCGATTGGGACGGCACTCTGATCGATTCCTTCAAAGCCGACGCGCGCGCCTACGTCGAAATGTTTCGCGCGCTCGAAGTAAGCTGGACACTCGAAGATCTCGCGCGCCACTATTCCCCGAATTGGTACCACGTCTACCGCGCCGCTCGAATTCCTCGCTCGCAGTGGAAACAAGCTGATCTTCATTGGCGTCGCGCGTACCGCTATCAGGATGCGCGGCTCTATCCCGGCACGCGGCGCGCACTCACCGCGCTCGCGCGAAAATATCGCCTCGGTCTCGTGACCGGCGGCGGACGCGCTCGGGTACGTCGTCAACTCTCCGCCTTTGGCCTCACGCGCGCGTTCGCCGTTCGCGTCTTCAGCGAAGACGCCACACGCAAAAAACCGCATCCCGCGCCTCTGCGCCTCGCGTTGCGCCGCCTCAATCTCGATTGCGAGGAATGCGTTTACGTGGGCGACGCTCCGCAAGATATCGAAATGGCGCGCAACGCTCGCGTTTTCTCGGTCGCCGTCATCGGCACATCTCCGGTGCCCGCGCGCCTGAAAGCCGCGCATCCCGACGCCCAGATCGATTCCATTGCGGAGTTGCCGGATTTACTCCGTCGCCTCAAGCGGTAGTCGCTGTTTTTTCGAGCGTCCCGTCCGCCCGCGATGTGCAACGAAGAACATTTTGTGAGGGGGCGCCGCACACTTAGTTAGTTTCTAAAAGTGCGGTACGTGATTTTGTTTTCGCGTGCGCCGATCAGTGTCCGCTCGCGGCGGCGCTCGGCGCAGCGGCGTTGCCGGCGTTCGATGCCACCGGAGGCGTCGGCACCGCCGCATAATCGGTCCACCGGATGATCAACCGAATTGGAATGATCGCGTCCTTCGTGGTCACTTGATCGTCCGAGCGCGAATACGCCGGGAACCAATTGTCGCCCACCGGTTGCCGGTAGGTTTCAAACGTTACGAACGGCAATTGCGGAGATTTCACGTCGCCGAGCTCGCTCACCCACTTCCCGTAGGTTTTCACGATTGCAAGTTCCTGATCGTCCACCCAGACCACGCCGGAAAAGTAAGCGTGCATGCGGTCCACTTGTTTCGGCTCCATGGAAAACACGTACGTGTTCAGCTCGTCCACTTTCTGCCTGCCCTCATACGTGATCGTATACTTCGCGAGCTGGTCCGTAGTGAATGGAAATTGCGGCATCAAAGCCAGCGCCACGACGTCTTCCGGCGCGAAGTGCAAAAAATGCAGGTCTCGAGCCGTCACCGGCGGACCCGGCGTCGCGTCGGAACTCGCCGCGCTCGGCTGCGCTTGTTCCGCCGATCCGCCCACCACGCGTTCGTAGCGCTTGCCGTCGGAACCGTAAAACGGCGTGGTCACAACTTCAACTTGCCCCGTCGCCTTTCCGTCGTCTCCAATTTCTTCCACCACGATGCTCTTGCGATACCCAAATCCGCGGCTGGCTCGCGCGAACGCATCCTCTTTCGCCGCAAAGCGTTTGATGATCTCGTCGGGCGGTATCGCACTCGCTTCCGGGATCGAGTGAGTCGGTATGCGCATCACGTCGCGCGGCGGCGGCTCCGTCATCGGACCCGTCGCGTTGCCCTGCGCTGCAATGCCGGGGCACACCACGGCCCCCAACGCGAGAAGCAGGAGAACTGCGAAAAGGTTCCTCGTCATCCGAGTGCCCGCCAAAAGCGTGGAGTTCCTATGATCTGCCTGAAGGTCCATACGAATTTCGATGCCGCCAGGCGCGTTTGCGCTTCCTGCGTTCCGGACTGTTTCGCCGCGTCCTGCCGCCGATTAGAACTCCGGCCCAACAGTGTACCGTAGCGTAGTCTCGGCCGGCAGATCGGCAACCAGGGGAATGGCAACCTCCAGCAACACGGAATCCGATTTCATCACCACTGTCACGATGCCTGCTGTCCACTCGAAATCGAGTGCCGCATGACCCGGCGTGCGAATTTCCAGCCTCTTCACTCCCACCGGCGACTCAATCGGCGCCCCCAGCGGCTCATAGCGAGCACACGCCCTGTCCGAATCCTGAGCACGCTCCGCCTGTGCGCCACCGCCTGATTGCGTGGCGGGCTCAATCCAACAAAATTGCGTTGACCGGTCCTCACCGCTGGCCGCCGGAAGTGATGACGCGGCGACGAATTGAACGGGCGGCGTCGATGACGAAATCCCGTCCGCGGGTTTCAGCGATACTCGATAGCTCGCTTCAACGATTGTGGGCGAGATCAGGCGAATGGTTTTTTCAATCGACGCGCCGGCAGCGCCCGCCTCTGGCGCGTCGTAACGCATGCGCACACCAGGTGCGGTACTAGTGGCCTGCGCTATCGTCGCACGATCACCGGCCTCGGAAGCCGGCGATGACGCCGCGCCCGCGTCAGTCCACTCTGCGCTATACGCGCGATTGAAAGTGAAATCCCGCGGCTCCGAGTCTCCGCTCATTAGAAACCAATCTCGCAGCGCGCCCACCGTGGTTGTGAAATTTTCGCCGGACGCCGCGGAGACCATCGCCAACATCCTTCCGCCGTCCCGCGGAGAAAGAAATAAACGTAGCCCGCCGCTTCCAACAACCCACTCCGGCGATCCATCGCGCTCGAAGTCGTATGTGAAATGAAAGAATCCTCCGGAGCCCTCCTCTTGGAATGTCAGCGGAATCTGCAACTGCCGCTCTCCTGACGTCAGATTTAGCTGGCCCGGCAATCTGCCGTCCGCCGCCCATACCGGAGGACTCAACGGATCAGGAATAGCCTTCATGCTGGTAAAAATCGTGTCGCCGGGATCCACGTGCACCAAATCCGACGCCGTTAGCGGACCTTCGAGGTGCGCCGTGAAACTCACGGTGCGGTCGCCGCGATTGTTTGTCCGCAGAATTACACGCTCGCCTTTTTCCTCTGATGCTGTGCCATGCGGCGCCAGGATTAGCGCCGGCGCACTCCCCAGCGACGGCCCTTGTCCCAGCGGCAGACGCATGGCGCTCAGCACCGAAACATCGAACGCGCTGGGCGGATGCTTCTGAGGAGCTAACTTCTCGGCCACCTTGGGCGTGTATCGCAGATAAATCTTCACCACGCGAACATAATCCGGCGCCGCGCCGCGCAGCACGTTCACCTCGAACGCGTGGACCACTTTCGACCACTGGCCGTCAACGCTGTTGTCGTCGAGTTCTACTTTATCCGGCTGACTCTGCAGGCGCAGCAAAACCTTGGCGCTCATCGGAGCGTAAAAAATTAACTCAAGCACATTCTTTTCACGTTCCGCGCTCAGCAACTCCGCGCCGGACGAGATGATCTCGTCCGAGCACGATTCTGCTGGTTTCACTTCGCCGCACAAGGGAGCATGTAGCGGCAGCAGCAGCGATTCGCCCGGCGGAACCGCGACGTGAACGCGGAGCGTGCCCTGATATTTGCCCGTGGCTGTGTCCGAAGGCGCCAGCACATCGAAGTCCGCTTCCGCCGCGCGTGATGTATCGAGGTTTGTCGCGCTCAGCAGGCCCGCGGCGCACAGTGGGCGCGTTCCGCATCGAGCGCCCAATGTCTCAAGCGGTCCGCCGGATTCCTGACCTACAAGCTCGCTCAACACGAACGAATCGTCCGGCGGAGCGGCCTCGCTCCGATGGATCACCGCTGGCGCTCCTGCCCTGTCCATAAGCCGGGCTAATTCCGCGGTCGCCCAAGCGGCTTCCGGATGAGCCCGCGATTCCGTCAGCGATTCATCCGGTTCCACCCACGAATAAAAATCCTGTGCCCATTCGATCGTTGCCCCGTCACCATACGCGCGGCGGATCGCGTCCGGACCGTTCTCCATACGCGATTCCGATCCCGAACCGTTCCACAGCGCCGCAAGTCCCGGCAGAGTGGGCGCAGCCGATTCCGCAATCAGCGTCCCACCCCGGCTAACGTATTCCGTCAGCGCCTGCTGAGCCCGCTCCGGTAGAATCTCTTCCGCGCCCGCGTCCGTCTTCGGCGCCACGAGGATCAACACTGGATCGCGCAACAGCCGTTCGACAGACTGCGTCGCGGGATCTAAAACCTCTGGCGTGCGTCCCGCTAATTCCGTGACACGAATCACTTGCTCGAGCACGCGCTCCGCTCGATCTCGATCCAATCGTTCCTGTTTTGTATTGAATGTCGGCCCATGCCCTGCGTCACTTTCCCTGGTCTCCGCCCGCGTCGTCTCAGCGCGAAGATCGATAATTCCGAGATCGCTGCGCAAATGCGCCGACGCCAGCCGCTCGCCCCACGCCTTCACCAACCTCCCGTTGCGCTCGATCGCCGCTGCTTGCGTGCGCCGCGCGCCTTCGATATCGAGCGCGGTGTCGCGATTCATATATCGATTCACTCCCGGTGTTTCATAACCCGCGGGAATCAAGGAATCTTGCAGGGGCGCGTACTCGACGCCGCCGATTCCGCGCCCGATTAACAAGCGCGTGCCCACAATCGTCGCCGATGCGGCTACACGTAGCGGTGAGACTTCGTACGGCGCGGCATATCCGCCCGCGTGAAAAGATGTAATCAGCGCGGGAATATTCGGTTGTTGCCTGAGCGTGTCCGCCAGAAGACCCAATGTGTCGGCATCATCGGCCGTCAGCGTTTCTAGCATCGGGGCCGCCAGATCCGCGTGCGCTTCCGTCGGTGAAAAAATCCATTGCCCTGCAATCCCCTCGGGTGCGGACTGCGCTGCGGCTGCGGCTGCATCTGCGTAATCGGCCGCGAGCGAATCGAGCCCCGATTGCTCCAAATCGCCGCGCGACACAAGACACGGCGCGTCCACGCCGCTCGCCATCAACTCTGAACAAATCGCGCCGGCATAGCGGCTCAGATTCTCCGCGCCTGATTCGCGCGACGCGACCGATGCATTTCCGAACCGCGGGCGATCGCTGAAACCATCGCCCACAATAATAAAAAGCAGCGGGCCGCTCGTATCCTGTGAGGTGGTATTCCCCCACGTGTCTGGCGGATCGATCGTGATTTTCTTGTGCGAATCATACGGCGCCAATTCGCGCGCAAGCGCGGCGAACCACTCTTGGCTCGCGTGGACCATCGTCTCATGCGTTAACCACTCGCCCGCGGCAACTTCCGCATCGCGATGAAAATCTGCTGCAATCGGCGGCTCCGTACCGTCAGCCAGTTGCTCGGCTGTCATTCCGAACTCGGGAGCGCGCAAAAGCCATTCGGGATACCCCGCAAGCCGCCATGTCGGCGGCATCTGCGGTCCCGCGTGCACGATCAATTTGAATCCACGATCGGCGATCAGGCGCAGAAGTCCGTGGAGGTCACGGCGCGGATTCGTGTGGCCGTCGAAATCGAATTCCCCTTCCGCCGTCTCGTGCCAATTCCACGGGATCGTCACGTCGATTGTGTTGATGCCGAGTTCGCGGTAGCGATCGAGCGAATGAGCCCACAGGTCCTGCGGCACGCCGAAATAATCAAACGCGGCGCCGTGCACAAAAAACGGCTTGCCATCCACTTGTAGCTCGGGCCATCCGTGGTCCTGTACGATGCGCGCGCCTGACAAATCGTGTGCGGTCGGAATATCTTGGGCAGCGGTAGAGGTGAGAGTCGCGAGGACCAACAAGAAAAACCAAAGGACGGACGGCAAAATCCACTTTGCAACAGTTGCAACGAATGCCACGCGCTTGCGCCCGCGAGAGTGCGTCGAATCGGCCAGCGAGCGACGTCGCGAGCCCCAGTCCCTCGACATTCGGCCGCTGCGCCGCACGGAAGTTTATCTTAACCCGAGGGGCTAAGCTTTCCCAATCGCGCTTTACCCCCGGTCTGATACAATCGCGCGCTTGCGGCCGACAGCGCCGCGCCGGCCAGTGCTATCGGAGCTTCACGCCAAGCGGTTCTACATTTCCGGAATGGTGCAGGGCGTGGGGTTCCGCTTCTTCGCGCGGCGCCAGGCCACGCGCCTGGGGATTGCCGGATACACGCGGAACTTGGCGGATGGGCGCGTCGAGGTCTACGCGGTTGGGACCGCGGAGCAGTTGCAATCGTTGGCCGCTGAGCTTGCGCGCGGGCCACGCACGTCGAGCGTCGAACGCGTCGAGGAAGAAGACGCCAAAGTTCTCGAGCGGCACCACGACTGGTTTTCGATCGAACCTGGCGCTTAAATCAAAATCGCCTTCGACATCTGTATCGTCGAATCCGGCGAATCCATTAATTCGCAACGGGAGACAAACGCATGGACGACCTGAAAAAACTGATTCGCGAAGTCCCGGACTACCCCAAGCCGGGCATCCTCTTTTACGATTTGACGACGTTGCTGCAAAACGGTCCGGGTCTGCACATGATGATCGATGAACTCTGCGGCCACTACGACGGCGTAAAGGTAGACGTGGTGGTCGGCGTCGAGGCGCGCGGCTTCATCTTTGCGCCGGCGCTGGCGTATCGCCTGGGCGCGGGCTTCGTGCCGGTGCGCAAGCCCAAAAAACTGCCGTGCAAAACCGCGAGCATCACATACCAACTCGAGTACGGCACGGACACTCTCGAAATTCACGAGGACTCGATTCGGCCGGGTCAACGCGTACTAATCAGCGACGACCTGCTGGCCACCGGAGGCACCGCCGCGGCCGCTATCGCGCTGGTGCGCAAACTTGGCGGCGACGTGGTCGGCGCGGCCTTCGCGCTCGAACTGACGTTTCTGAGCGGGCGCGCGAAATTGCCGGGCCTCGATGTATTTTCCCTGCTTCGTTACGATTCCTGATCGCGACTCGCCCCGTCGCCGACGTCTACCGCTTCGGCATGGCGCGTTGGCGAACCGCCTCAAACAGCGCGATTCCCGCGGCGACCGAAACATTCAAAGTGCGCACGGGTCCAGATGTTGGAATCGAAGCCAGAAAATCGCAGCGCGTGCGAATCAGTTCGTGAAGTCCCTTGCCTTCCCCGCCGAGCACGATTCCGGTAGGAACGGTTAAATCCAAATCCGTCAGATTTTTGTCGCTGCGCTCGTCCAAACCCACTAACCAATAGCCCGCTTCTTTCACTTCTTCCATCGCACGCGCCAGATTCGGCACTCGCGCCACAGGCAAATGCTCGAGAGCTCCGGCCGCGGCACGCGCTACGGCGTCCGTCAACCCGGCGGCGCGGCGTTCCGCGATCACCACGCCGCGCGCGCCCGCCGCGAGCGAGGTGCGAATTACGGCGCCCAAATTGTGCGGATCTTCCACTCCATCGAGCAGCACGAGTAACCCAGGCCCCGCGTCCGAAACGCGCAACAGCTCGGTGAGAGTTACCGGCGGCTTCGCGGCAGCGAATGCCACCACGCCTTGATGCTCGCGCGTGCCACTGGCGCGATCGATCTGCGCGCGCTCTTCAAAACGCACCGGCACGCCGTGCCGCCGCGCGAGCTGCACGAGGTCGTCGAGCCGATCGCCGTGCCGTCCGCGAGCAATCAGTACACGATCGAGCGGACGACCCGCTTCAAGCGCCTCGCGCACCGCATGAATTCCAGTCAATCGCTCCACGAAAACTCCAAAAGAATTCCTGAGCGCAAGTTTTCTTTGCCGCGGAGTCTTTCCTCACTCAGGCCCTCAAGTATCATGCGCGCGGCTCGCTTACCGAAAACTTCCGCGCGTCAATCGAGAACACCACAGAACTCGAGCATGCGCTCGCGCGCCGTTTTTACAGGCGCAAAACCCGGCGCAGCCGCGGCTGTGTCGAGCAACAATATGACGCGATCCAGTTCGCCTTCTCCGGCGCGGCCGGCCAGCGCCAGGCGAATGGAGTGAAACAGAGGTCGGCCACTCACGCCACTGCGCTGCTTCACGGCAGCGACAATCTCACTGAACCGCACCGAATCGATTGGCGATCCATCAAGCACTTCGACGCCGAGCGCGCGGATTGCGTCGCGCGCACCCTGGCGCAGTAGCACGGCATGCGCATCCGACGACTCGATAATCTCGCGCGCATCGTAGCGGAATACGAGACTCAATAACGCCGCGAGAGCATCGCAATCCGCGGCATACGGACCAAGCCACGCAGCAGCGTCCGCCACCCACTTTCCTGCCGGCGACGAGCTTGAATCCGAATCCAAGTTGAGGTCATCGCCGAACCAGCCGCGCTCGGTCAAGATCGCGCGCACATCGAAGGCCGTCCAAACGTTTGCAGCGGAGGCCCGAGTTCCGCTCTTAATCCTCACGCGCGAGCGTTGCCACGGCGTGCGCAGCGATGGCCTCGCCGCGGCCGACGGCGTCGACGCCTTCGTTCGTTTTGGCTTTGAGGTGAACTCGCGCGACATCCACACCTAGCGCTTCCGCCAGCGACTCGCGCATGGCGGGAAAGTGAGGATTCAGCTTGGGCTTCTCGGAGATGACGATCGCGTCTACGTAGTCGATTGTCCAACCATGTTCGTCAAGCAGATCGCTTACTTGCTCAAGAAAGCGCAGGCTCGGCACACCCTTCCATTTCGGATCGGTATCCGGAAAATGCGTGCCGATGTCGCCAAGGCCGGCGGCGCCCAGCAAAGCGTCACAAATTGCGTGGGCCAACACGTCGCCATCGGAATGCGACACGGCGCCTTTCTCGAATGGAACCGTGACGCCACCGAGCACAAACGCATGGCCTGCCTCCAGGCGATGCAAGTCGTAACCGATGCCCACGCGATTCATGGCTATCTTTTTCCGCCGGCAGCGCCTTGGGACGCGCGCTCCTGCTCAAGATAGAAACGCGCCAGCTCCATGTCTCCAGGGCGCGTGATTTTCAGATTTCGATCGGAGCCCAGAACCACATGAACATCGTGTCCCAAGTGCTCGACAAGACCGGCTTCGTCGGAAGCAGTGATTCCCTCCTGACGCGCGCGCGCAAAGGCTTCGAGGAGCAGGGCGGCATGGAACACTTGCGGAGTTTGGGCCAACACCACGCGCTCGCGCGGAATCGTCGCGGTGATCAGCGCGACATCGCCGGGCAAACTCGCGCGCTTCACTTCCTTCACGGTATCAAGCGCAGGAACACCTAGAATCGCGGCGCCGCAGGCACGCGCTTCGGCGATCACGCGCTCGACCTGTTCACGCTTTACAAGAGGACGAACCGCGTCATGCACCAGAATTAATTCGGCATCGCGCGGGACTTCGGTGAGCGCGGCGGCAACGGAATCTTGCCGCGAATTCCCTCCCGTTAGAACGCGCACCGGCCGGCCCGTCGATTGACCTTTCAAACGGGCGCGCAGAGCTTCAGCCTCTTCCGCGTGAGTGGGAATAAAAAAATCGGTGATCTCCGCGCACTCGGCCAAGCGGCGGAGAGTGAATTGGACCAGCGGCACGCCGTCAAGCTCAAGAAACTGCTTCGGCGTGTCGGCGCCCATGCGCGTTCCGAAGCCCGCGGCGGGCAGAATGGCGGCAATACGGTTGGCCATAGATCAGTCCCTGACAATCCGGGGGCAGAAGTGTACACCAGGGCGAAGAGCAGATAAACACGGCGAGGGCGTTTTCAAAGCGCGGCTGATTCCGCGAAACTTTGTGACGCGATTGTGATATAGGTGCGGATGCGACTTTGAGAATTGGCGTGGTGATCTCCGGAAAAGATGCCGGAATGGCCGACGGTCGCGGAGGCTACAATGCGATTCATGCGATGGACAGTTTTGCTGGCAGCGCTCGGAATTTGCTCGCTGGCGAATCCCAACACGACACGGGCCCGCGCCGCGGGCGGACAGGCGAATAACATGGAGAAACCGGCGGAGGCGCTGGGAGTTCTGTACTATCCGGCGGCGCAGGTGACGGCGGCGCTGCAAAACGGCACGACTCTGCTGACCGGAGACAATTACGATTACCGACTGATCGGCGGCCGGCACAACTCGCCGGGAGGAGCCGAGTTGCATAAGAAAGAGACGGACATCTTCTATGTGGTGGACGGCTCGGCGACTTTTGTTACGGGCGGAACGATCCTGAATGAGACAGGCTCGTCGACGGACGAGGTGCGCGGCAGCGGAATCGACGGCGGCGTGAGCCACACGCTGTCGCAGGGAGACGTGATCGTGATTCCCGCGGGCACGCCGCATTGGTTCAAGACTGTGCCGACGATGATCCACTACTTCGTGATCAAAATAAAAACGAATTGATGCGCTCGGCCTGACGAGGCGCCTCCGCGGAACTGAAGTGGAGGCGCTTCCAAGCGTCCACAGCCCCTCCCCCCTACCGTGTTTTCTGGAAGTGTTGATTCTAAAGGACTTTAAGTCCTTATTCCCAGAAGTGCTGATTCTAAGGGACTTTAAGTCCTTATCGCCGGAAGTGTTGATTCTAGTGAGCTTGAAATCTTTTGTAATGAGTGAGATACAAAAATGCATGAAAATCGTGGAAGTGTTGATTCCAGGAGACTTATCAAAATACCGTAAAATGCTTATTCTATTGGATTTAAGTGAAAAACAGGGCTGGGAGGAGGTGTGGAATTCGAACGTGAATACGGTGTACATAAAAGAGTATAGCACAAACTTGGATTGGCGTCAATGGGTTCGCAAGACCAACTAGTGTCAAGGATTGTGAGTAAATTCGGGGAGGGCTTTGTTCTCCGAGCAGCGGTTTAGGACTAGGGTCATTAGGCTGAGTCTGCGGGATAGTTTCTTTATTATCGGAGATTCTGAGCACCTTGTTCTATGTGGTCCGCGCAGGTTTTTCGCAATGACAGAATCATAGAAGGGTCCGTTACGAGGAGTCCTCCCGCCGCGCAGGCGAGAACAAGTCCTTGCGATGTGTGCAGCTTGCCTACCAAAATTTGGGCTTGCGGAACAAATCTAGCGTTCCATTCCGAATTTAGGCGTTCCACATAGATCGGAACCTTCGCTTGTTCGGCCGAGGTCGCTGCATCGTGTCGTCCTAATCGTACCAGTTCCATATCTGGCGCCTGTTGCGAAACCGACGCAATCCAATCGTAAATTTCTTTTGCTTCCTGCAATCCCTGTTGCTGTAACGCCTGCAAATCCTGGCTTGCTGGAAGAGTTAAAACAACGGAAGCGGCCGGAATTGGAGGGGCGGCCGACGTTGGCCGTGCTGGCACGGCGACGACAATTGCGCCCAGCGCGGGGGCGCATGACATCGTCGCGGCGATTCGGTAGACTCGGTATGCGACACAGCGCGGCAAACTGAGTCTCCGGCTAAAAAAGGCATCGGTCGTCCCGGGTACGGCATCCTACAGGTATGACCTCTATATCTCCCAAACGCAGTTTGACCGCAGGCCAAGTGTTTGCGGCCTGGGGAAGAATCTTGACCGGGCACGTGCCGCTGCTTTCGATTGAGATCACGCGCGAATGTCCGCTGGCATGTCCGGGATGTTACGCATATGGGGAGACGCATCTGGGCGGCGGAGCGACGTTGCGCAGCCTTTCGGATTTGCGCGGAGACGCGCTGGTGGAAGGCGTGCTGGATCTGGTACGCAAACATAAGCCGCTGCATGTTTCGCTGGTGGGCGGAGAACCATTGGTGCGGCATCGGGAGTTGAGCAGGATATTGCCGGCGCTGAGCGAGATGGGCGTGTTCTCGCTGGTGGTGACGAGTGCGGTGATTCCGATTCCGATGGAGTGGATCAAATTGCCGCGCGTGCGCGTGGCGGTTTCGGTGGACGGTTTGCAACCGGATCACGATGTGCGCCGGAAGCCGGCGACGTACGAGAAAATTCTGGAAAATATGAAGGGCCGCGAAGTGAATATTCACTGGACGATCACGCGCCCGATGATGACGAAGCCCGGATACCTGGAAGAATATGTGGCGTTCTGGAGCGCGCGGCCGGAAGTGAACCGCATTTGGGTGAGCGTGTATACACCGCAGATCGGCGAGCAGAGTCCGGAGATGCTGTCGCAGGATGATCGCGAAACGCTGGCGCGCGAGTTGCCGGCGCTGGCGAAGCGTTACAAGAAACTTTTGTTTACGGAGGCCCTTGCGAAGGCTTTCCTGAGTCCGCCGAAGAATCCGGACGATTGCGTTTTTGCGCGAATGTCGGCGAATTATTCGGCGGATTTGCGCAGCCGCGTGGAACCGTGCGTTTTTGGCGGCGCGCCGGATTGCTCGCAGTGCGGCTGCGCGATCAGCAGCGGATTGCACTGGGTGCGCACGGTGAAAGTGGCGGGGCCTGTGAAGGTGGACCACTTCATTCAAGGATCGATGAACGTGGGACGGTTTGTGAATCGCTTCCGGGCGAAGCCGGTCGAGCCAGAGCGTTGGAACGCGAGGGTGGTGGTGGCGGCGCCGGCTGAGCCGGTGGGGGATCTCGTGCACATCGGCGCTGCGCAGGCAGACCACGCGCAGGCGGGCAAGTCGTACGGGGACACCTCGGATAGCGCGTGAGCGGTGGTTGTTACTGCGAAGAAGGATTCTTGGACTGCGTCCCGACCTGTCCGCGCAATGCGGACAGAAAGTGCCAGAGCGGCGGGACTTCGCTCAGAATGACAGTTCCCGGTGGGCCGATGAGAGATGCGTCGAATCGCGATTGGGTGGGCGGCGCTATTCGGCGAGCATTTTTTCGATGCGGCGGTCGGGAACGAACCAGATGAGCGCGACGATTACGTAGAGCACGATGGAAATCCAAGGATTTATGAATGAAGCCAGAATCGCGATGACGTAAATGCCCAGCGAGGTTTTGCCTTTGACATCCTTGCCGAGGGCGCGGGCGAGGGAAGAGTCCGCACCTTCGTGAGCAATCAGCGCGCGTTCGAGAAAATAGTAAGCGACGCCACACATCAGCAACACTCCGCCATAGAGCGCGACGGGCCGGGCCGCCCGATAGTTTTGGCCCGCCCACGCGGTGACAAACGGCACGAGCGATAACCAAAACAGTAAATGAAGATTGGCCCACAGTATGCTGCCGTTGACGGTGCGCACGGCATGAAGCATGTGATGATGGTTGTTCCAATAGATGCCGATGAAAACGAAACTGACGACGTAGGTGAGCAAAACGGGAAGCACCGGCAGCAGATCGGCGATGTTCGCGCCGCGCGGAACTTTTAATTCAAGCACCATGATGGTGATGATGACCGCGATCACGCCATCGCTGAACGCTTCAAGACGGCCCTTGCTCATGTGCGCTTTTCCATCGGCGCGCGCTCGCTAAGCCTGGTGGACAACGTAGTACGGCAGATTCGAGAGGCTTGGCAGCGACAGGCCGGGATAGAGACTTGCGCCTCCGGTCGCGCTGTGAAGCTCGAAATAATATTGCAGCGGGTAGGGCGATTGCGTGTACTCGCCGGGAATTGTGGCGACGAGACGCCCGGACTGCCATTGCATGGGCGCGGCAGTCCAGCGCTCGGCTTGATTGACGTGACGATATTGAAGGCGCGCGGTGAGCGAGGATGGCGCGGCGGAACTCGCGACGGCGAGATCGATTGCGAGCGGCGCGCCCGGGTGAAAATTCGCGGACGGCGCGTGGTGGCAAGGAATTTGAGCGCGGCGCGGACGAGCGAGGACTTCGGCGACGGCGCGGCGGGCGGTGTCGTCATGCTGCGACGGGGCTGGCGCGGCGGCGGTCTGAGATTGTTGCGCGCGCTTATCCATGTCGGCGATGTCATCGTCGATGGCGGGCAGGCGATCAAGCCAATGACCGCGGACTTGGGGTTCTAGGCCGTAGGTGACGTCGGAAACGTAGACGGCCTTGGCGCGATCAGCCAACGCGGCCCACGCGGCGCGGGCAGCGCGATAGGACTTGAGCGCTTCATCGAGAGCGGGCGCGTCGCCCGCGCGATCGTAAATCGACCAGAGGACGGCGCTACGAAATTTCGCGGCGAAGAAATGGCCGAGGCCGCACTGGATCGCGACGTCGGCACTCAAGCGTCGAAACTCAACACTCGAATGGTCAGTTGCAGAGCCACTTGACGCCAGCGTTTCGGCCAGCGCGAGCTGCTTGGCCGAATCGTTCGCGAAATCTTCCATCCATTGCGCAACTTCGAGCGGAGAATATTTTCCGCTGCGTGGGGCGGTGCCGAGGATTTCCGCGGCGCAATCGTCGACGCCCAGAAACATTTGCGGATCGCAGGGACTGACGGTGCCGAATCGCTTGGGCGTGGGCGTGTCGGAGTACGGAGTCTTGCGCGTCGCGTCAACAATGGCCATGTTCGTGTACATTTCGGGCCAATAATTATTGTTGGAGCGCGACGGGGCGTGCGCGGAAAGCAGCAAGGGCAGAATGCGGCTGGCGCTTGCGAGCGCGGCTTCGGCAGCGGGGGCGGCGGCGCCGAAATTGCGGCGCGACTCGCGGCGCCACACTTCAGGATCGGCGTCGGGATTGTAAAGAAGTCGTCCCCACAAGCGATATTGATAGAGATATTTTTGCCAATCGTACTCGGGCGTGAGCGCACGATCGGCATAGGCGCAACGGCCGCCGGGAAGGCCGGAGCCCATGCGCCCTTTGAACGAAAGAGGCTCAAAAATTTCAGCGCCAACGCCGCCGCAAAAACTTGAGTGCCGTCCGTAGGCCGCCGCAATTTGCGGATCGCCCCACAATAATGTTCGCTGCGTGCCGGGCCAAACGCGATAGAGCACGGAGTAGGGGCGCTTTTCTTTCAGCAGATCGCCGTAGCTATAGCGCATAAAGCGGCGCTCGCCATTGCTGACCGCCATCGTCTGGAAAAAACTTCCGGGATTCAGGCTGCCGGGGGGCGGAGGTCCGGGCAATTCCATTTCGTGAATCGCGGCTTGGGGATAGCCGAGGCCAAGATGCTCGGCCCAACATTTCGGCGAGATGGTGACGGGCAAACCACTGGCGAGGGCGACGTCGATAGTTTTCTGATCCATGCCCTTGGCGTGCATATCGATTTCAACGCGGCGGCCGGAGCGCACGGCACCATCGAATACGGTTTGCCAGAAATCGTAACTGCCTTCGGGAATGCCGCTTTCGCCGTGAATGCGAAACGTGAGACCGCTGATCGTGGGGCAGGCCTTGAGCAGCACGGCGAGCGCGTCGCGACAGTAGGCGGCGTGCGTTTCGGGCGTTAAGCCCGAGATCGTGTAATTCGCGTTGGGGCTGGTGGTCCATTGATACGCGTGCGTCCAAAGGCCGAGGTGAAATTCGAGGCCGCGCTTCGTGGCTTCCTCGCCGATGAAGCGCAGCGTATCGAGATTGCGATCGCGCTCCGCGTCGGGCAACGGCACAGCGCGGACATCGTAACCCGGGACAGAAACGAGAAATGGATACGCGAAATAAAAATAAACGTCGGTCAAATTACGCGGCAGGTTGTAGCCGAGTCCGAAATTCAGATTGAAACGATTGAAGCGCTGCGCGGCCAGCATGGAGAAGTGCGCTTGCCACATGTCGCGGTCATAAAACCACGGCTTGTCTTCGAGGTCGCTTTGAAAACATCGAATCACGCTGCGGACGGAGTTGGCGGGGCGATCGACGATCGCTTGCGGGACAGCGAGCGCGGCTATCGGATCGGAAGCGTGGGCAACGCAGTCGGCTAGCTCGAGCTGTGCGTAAACGACGCCGCGAACATCCGTGCCGCACGCCAGCAAGAGGGGCCGCGCCGTGTCGGCAGCGTGTGGCGCGGATGCGCGCACGATACAGAGCGATTCTGGAGCGCCGGGAAGTTCGAGATGCCGGCGAACGAGAATTTCGCGGGCCGCGGATGATGAAGAGCCAGCGACGAGGATTGCGAAATCGCCGGCGGATTGATCGGCGCGCTCGCGACGGCGCACAGTAACGCCACGCGCGGTTAACGAGCGCTCAAGCTCGGATGCGGCCCACAGGGATGGGCCGGCGGATGCAACCGCGTCGGCGGGATCAATAATTATCGAGACGCCGGGCGCGTCCGCGGCGCGTGTGCCGCCGGCGAGGCCAAGAACCGCGGCGGCCAGCGCCGTGTGTTTGAGGAATTCGCGGCGCTTCATTTTTGTCATGGATTTCTCACGGGCCGCTGATGCGGCGCGCACGAGCTTCTCATGAGTGCGGATGCGCGGAAAAGAACAAAAAACTCAGTCGCGCGAACGCCCGGGCATCAGTGGGCGCGACGCGCGTTCGGCGGAAGTATCGGCGGCTGATCGCGGCGAGTCCGAGACAAAACCCGCGCGCCCGCTCGATGGAACGGGCGCACCAGCCGCAGCGGCGGCCGTGGCGGACGCGACAGGTCCTTCGACAGCGGAAGTAGCGGCGCGCGACGCATGCTCGGAGCGTTCGTCCAGGCGGCCGAAAATCATTTTGCCGGCGGTGGTCTGATGAACGGAGGTGACGGTGATGTCCACGGTCTTGTTGATCATCTTTTTGGCGTTGTCGACGACGACCATCGTGCCGTCATCAAGATACGCGACGCCCTGATTGTATTCCTTGCCTTCGCGCAGAATAAAAACGCGCATCGCTTCGCCCGGCAGCACCACGGGCTTCAACGCGTTGGCGAGCAGATTGACGTTTAAAACTTCGATGCCCTGGAGCGTGGCGACTTTATTGAGATTGTAATCGTTGGTGACGATGGTGCCATCGTAGCGGCGCGCAAGCTCGATCAACTTCATATCCACGTCGGCAACTTGCGGAAAATCCTCTTCCGTGATTTCGACTTCGAGATGCGGCATTTTCTGGATGCGCTGCAAGACTTCAAGGCCGCGGCGGCCGCGCTGGCGCTTGAGGGAGTCGGCGGAATCAGCCACGAGTTGCAATTCACGCAGCACGAAGCGCGGAATCACGACCGTGCCATCCAGGAAATGAGCTTCGCAAACGTCGGCGATGCGGCCATCGATGATCACGCTGGTATCGAGCACTTTCGAGACGCGGCGGTTGCTGCGCTCACTGCCGAACACGCCGCCGAAAGCCTGAAGGTTCAGCATGTCGCCCTTGGTGGCGCCCAGCACGAGACCGATGTACATCATCACCAGGAGCACGCCGACGCCGAGAAAGGATCGAGACTCCGCGGGAATCGTAGTGTGCGTGAGAACCAAATTCAGCAGCAAAGCCGCGAGCAACCCCAGGATCGCGCCAACGACGGCGCCGATCAGCTTGCGCATACTGGCGCGCTGCAAGCGAATCTCAAACAGAATTACGGCGAATGAAAACACCAATCCCATCGCCGCGCCCATCGCGGGCCTGAGACCAAAGGGATGGAAATGAAAACCGGCCGCAGTGCAGGCGCTGGCGAAAATCAGGCGGACCAGAAAATAGTCCCACCAAGTGCCGAACATTCGCCCGCGAACCGCGTTCGGCTCAAACCGCTGGCCTTGCGAAGACGACGAAGCCGTGCCTTGCTCGATACGCGCCGAAGTGCGTGTCATGAGGTACCTCGCACTTTATGTGGGTGCGTGCGCCCGCGGCTCAAGAAAGGACACAAATACCCTGGAACAAAAGAGCGTGTGACCGACCCAGGGCCCACTTTCTCCAACTACCGCACCCAAGTTGTGTGTCCGGAATCCGTATCCGGACGTGATCAACAATTAACGATATTCTAGCACGGAGCGCGGCGTGCGGCGCACGGTACGATACATTTTATGCGCGGATACTTGCGGCTGCACTTTACGCCGCGTGGGAAGCAATCACTCTACATAAAAACGCGGGACGCGCTTGCCGATGGCGCAAAGTAAATCGGAGCTGACCGTGCCGATTGTGGCAGCGACTTCAGACACCCATTGCGAGGCCGCACCGTCCGCGCCGTAGAGAGTTGCGATGTCGCCAGGCTTTACGCCGTCGATGCCGGTGACATCGGCCGTGGCCAGATCCATCGAGATCGTGCCCACCAGTGGCGCGAATTCCCCGCGCACTAACGCGCGCATGCGATTCGTGAGCGAGCGCAGCAGGCCATCGGCGTAGCCTGCGGAGATCACGGCGATACGCGACGGGCGCGTGGCGGTCCACCGCGCGTTGTAGCCGACGGAAGCGCCCACGGCAACGTCGCGCACGAGCACGATGCGCGCGCGGAGCGACAGCACGGGACGCAGCGGCAGCTTCGCTTCCATCCGCGCGCGGTGCTCAGGCGGATCGTAAAATTGGTGATAGCCGTAGAGCAGCGCGCCGGGGCGCACCATGTCGGCCCACGTCTCGGGGCGCGCGCCGACGGCGGCGCTATTGGCCATGTGAACCAGGCCCGGCTGGATGCCGAGCGCGCGCAAGCGATCCAGTGCGACGATGAAGCGCGAAGTCTGGTCTTCGGTTTGCGACGAAGTGAGAACGTCGGACGACGCGAAGTGCGTGAACACGCCGTCCAAGCGCAGATGCGGCGAATCGGCGAGGGCGCGCGCGAACGCCGGAACTTCTTCGGGCGAAACGCCGAGGCGGTTCATGCCCGAATCCACTTTCAAATGAAACCCGACGGGGCCGCGACGACGGCGCGCCGCAGCGCGTTCGAGCCAACGAAGCGTTTCAAGGCCGGTGACCGCGGGCGTTAATTTATTTTCGAGCAGAGATTTCTCTTCGCCGGTCCAGAAACCCGTCATCACCAAGATCGGCGCGCGAACCCCGGCATAGCGCAAATCCGCGCCTTCGGCCGCACACGTCACGCCAAACCAATCCGCCCCAGCGCGTTCGAGAGCGCGCGCCACGGGAGCCGCGCCGTGACCGTAGCCATCGCCCTTAACCACGGCGAGGACCTTGCGTGGGTTCCGCGATTTCGCAAGCGCACGTTCACCCCGCGAGCCGGCAACTACGACCGGCGCACCGGGCGCATTCACGTAGCGGCGAATCGCGCGAAGATTGTGGGCCAGCGCCCCCAGACTTACCTCAGCCCAAATGGGCCGCCCATCGAATCGAATTCGAGGCGCCATTCACTCTCCCTTCTTCGCCGCACGCACGATCTTACCTTGCACGCCATGGACCAGACTCATTCGACAGCGCTTGCAAGTTACCCCTGACGCCAAGAGCGCGCCGTGACCAAATCACGGCGCGCGCCAGCAACTTTGCATTGTGACACAGGATGCGGAAGTACGAAAAAGCTCAGAGTGGTTCCATGTCGTCGGGTGCGGCAACTTCAAAGCGGGTGTGATTCGAGCGGAACACGAAATTCACTTTGTCGGTGGGTCCGTTGCGCTGCTTGGCAATGATCAACTCGGTTTTGGCGCGCTCCTCGGGGGCTTCGTCGGTCTTGAACGCGCTGGGGCGATGGATGAACATCACGACGTCGGCATCCTGCTCGATGGCGCCAGATTCGCGCAGGTCGGCAAGCTGCGGGCGGCGATCCTCGCGTTCAGGTGCGCGCGTCAATTGCGAAAGCACAAGGAAGGGAACCTTAAGTTCTTTGGCCAATGCCTTGAGACTGCGCGTGACGCTGGTGACTTCTTCATTGCGATTCGAGAATCGGCCACGCACGGAAATCAGTTGCAGGTAATCGACGATCACAAGATCGAGGCCTTTATCGCGCTTCAAGCGCCGGGCCTTCGCGCCGATCTCCATCACGGTTGTCCCGCCGGAATCGTCGATCCATAGGGGCGATTGCGACAGGCGCGCCAACACATCCGTCATGGTGCGCCAATCTTCGCGCGAGAGATGGCCCGTGCGGAATTTGTGCGCGTCCACTCCGCCGAGGGACGACAACAAGCGCATCAGCAAAGATTCCTTGGACATTTCCAGACTGAACACGGCCACTCGCCCCGGTTCGCTGTTGCGCACCGCGACATTTTCCGCGAGGTTCAGCGCCAGCGCCGTTTTTCCGACCGAGGGCCGCGCTGCCAAAATAATTAATTCCGAAGGCTGCAATCCCGACGTTAAATTATCCAGCTCCGGATAACCTGTGGCGAGGCCCGTGACCTGCCGGCCTTCGGTGATGATCCGGTGCAGTCGGTCCATGTTGTTGTGGACCACATCTTTCATGCTGACGAGTCCCTCGCGCACGCGGTCTTCGGCGAGTTGGAAGATCGAAGATTCGGCGCGATCGAGAACCGCATCGGCATCGTCTTCGGCTTCGAGCGCCTGCTGCTGGATCGAGTGCGTGGTGTGGATCAGGCTGCGCAGGACCGACTTTTCTTTCACGATCCGCACGTAATGCTCGATGTTGCTCACTTGCGGCACGCCATCGATCAGTTGCGCGATGTAGGCGGCGCCGCCGGCGGATTCGAGTTCGCCGCTGCGATGCAGACGATCCGTGAGCGTGACAAGATCAATGGCCTGCTGCGCCTCGCCCAGCACGATCATTTCCTGGAAAATGCGGCGGTGATTGTCGAGAAAAAAATCTTCCGGGCGCAGCCGTTCGATGGACGCGTCAAGCGCGTGGTTATCGAGCAGGATCGCGCCGAGCACACTGCGCTCCGCCTCAAGACTTTGCGGAAGTGGTCGTTCCAGTACGGGGCCAGCGGCCATATTTGATTCGCCTTATCTTCGCCATTACTGGGCTCTATCCTGCCTCAGGAAGAGTCCCGTGGCAAGGCCCGGACGCGAGTGTGCTGAATCTTTAGCGTACTCGATTGGCAAAATTCGCGTCTGTGGAATTCTTTTCGAACTGTGCAAGATCCAGGGTGCGGCAAAAGGCAGCGCGGCCCGCTTGGTGCGAGCCGCGGCGATCAAGAGGTTTAGGCTTCCTTCTGAACGACAACCTTGAACTCGGCCGTAACGCCATGAACGAGTTTCACCGGAACCTGAGATTCTCCGATCACCTTGATCGGCTCGGCGAGCTGAATGTGGCGCTTATCGATTTCAAAACCCTGCGCCGCGAGCGCCGCCGACAAATCAGCCGAGGTAACGGAGCCGAACAATTGTTCCGTCTCACCGGCCTTGCGCGAGAGCGTAACGGTGACGCCGCGCAACAGCTCGGCTTGTTTTTCGGCGGCGTCTTTTTCCGTCGCCGTGCGCTTCGAGAGCGTGACGCGAATTTTTTCCAGACGCTTCAGGTTCGCGGGCGATGCCTCAAGCCCCAGCTTCTGCGGCAAAAGGAAATTGCGAGCGTAGCCCACAGCTACTTCGACGACTTCGCCGCGCGTGCCCAGCTTTTCAACGTCTTCCTGCAAGATGATTTGCATCGAAGTTCCACCCCGTAATTTATTCCGCGAATTATCGTTTCACCGCGCCCGAGCTTTAAAGCTCAGTGGCAAACGGCAGCAATGCGATGTTGCGCGCCCGCTTGATGGCCTCACCCAGCCAGCGCTGATGGCGCGAGCAGGTGCCGGTGATGCGGCGCGGCAAAATCTTTCCGCGCTCCTGCACAAAAGGCTGCAACATTTCGGCCTTCTTGTAATCGATGAAATCCACTCGCTCAACACAGAAGCGGCAAACTTTCTTCTTGCGAAAATATTGGCGCTTGCCGCGGCGCGGTCCGCCGCCGCCGGGTCCGCCACCACCGGGAC
>JBAQYV010000178.1:0-5039 GCA_049790315.1 Candidatus Acidiferrales bacterium
AGCGAACGCAACGAGCGAATCGTATCCACAAAAAGCGAGTGCGCCCCGTTGAAAGAATAAATGTAGCCGCCTCCCTTCGCGATCGCCGTCCAACGCCGTGCCTGCACCGCGCCGCTAACCTTCAGCGCCAGCGCATAAAACTCCCCCTCCCATTTATTTTCCGGAACGCGCCGTTCCCCCATCAAGCGATGCAAATTCCCGTACGTGCTTACGTTGTTGAATCCGTGGTCGTGCACGCTGAAGTCACTCACATGCGCCGCCATGAATTTCAAAGTTTGCGCGCGCCCCAGTTCAAGAAATTCTCGCTCGCCAGTGGCGTCAAACTGCAGCAGCGCCGACCCAAACTGAAATCCCTGCGTCCACTCCGTCCATCCCCGCTGCGTGTATTTTCCGCGCACCGTGAAAACCGGGGAGCCCTTGCGCGCATCGAATGTGCGTTCGATGCGTCGCACTTTTTCTCCCGAGCGTTCCCAGAATCGCCGCAGTTTCCCGGCGAAATCTTCGGTTCGAATTTTGAAATCTACCTTCATCGCGCTAAAATCGCTCCCGCCGGTCGCCTGACTGACGCCCGGAATTGTACCGGAATTGCCTGGGATATGCCGAAGCCGGCCGAAATCGGAACCGATCGAAGAGAGGCCTGAATGAAAGCATTATTTCTTGACGCGCCCGGCGCCTGGGCGGTCCGCGATATTCCCGCGCCGCAGATGGGTCCCGGCGAAGTCCTCCTCCGCGTGCGTTACGTCGGACTCTGCGGCACGGACCTCAGCACGTTTCGCGGCAAGAACGCTTTGGTCCAGTTCCCGAGAATTCCCGGCCACGAAATTTCCGCCACCATCGAACGCGCCGGAACTGAGGTCCCCGCACATTTGCGGCCCGGCGCGAACGTTACGTTGCTTCCCTATAAAAGCTGCGGGAATTGCCCGTCGTGCCGGCAAGGCCGCTTCAATACCTGCCGCGCGAATCAAACTCTCGGCGTACAACGCGACGGCGCCATGACCGAATGGATCGTTGTGCCGTGGGAAAAAGTGCGTACATCCGCGAAGCTTTCACTTCGGGAGTTGTGCCTGGTCGAGCCGCTGACGATCGGATCGCACGCCGCCGCTCGTGGTCGCGTCACCGCGAAAGATGTTGTTCTCGTGATCGGCAGCGGCACTGTCGGACTCGGCGCGATCGCCGCGTCCGCGCATCGCGGCGCCACAATCATCGCGCTCGATATGGATGAAGGAAAACTTGCCGTCGCGAAACGCGCGGGCGCCGCGCATACGATTCTCGCTGTGCAAAATGAAGGCGCCGCCAGTTCCGCGGTCCGCGAAAAAATTCTCGCGCTCACCGCCGGCGACGGCCCCAATGTGGTCATCGAAGCCGTGGGCACGCCCGAAACATTCCGATTGGCCGTCGAAATCGCTGCGTTCGCCGGCCGCGTCGTTTACATCGGCTTCGCCAAGGAACCCGTCAGCTACGAAACGCGATGGTTCGTACTCAAAGAGCTCGACATCATGGGTTCGCGCAACGCCACGCCTGAAGATTTTGAGGCTGTCATCGCCATGCTCGAACGCGGCGAATTTCCCGTAGAAGAAACCATAGGCTCCGTCGTGCCCCTTGAAAAAGCTGGCGAGGCTTTGCGCGCCTGGTCCGAAAATCCTTTCAGCTTCCGCAAAATTCAGGTCGAAGTCACGCCGCCCACGGCCTGACCACGCACACCCGTACTCTCAAACTTTTTGCTGAATTGTCTATCGGGAAAGTTTTTCGATCGCTCGCTGCAATTTGCGGTGCGGCTTGTGTATGTCGTCATAGACCGCGATAGACGCTACGACCAAAACCCACACAGGGAAGATACCCATCCCTGGAATCGCTTCTGTAATTAAGCCCGGCAGTATCGCCCATCGTTTGCCCAGAATCAGAAACAACAACCCAGCCGTCGCCAAATCTATAACCCACTGCACCGGCGGAACGAACTCGGTCCAAAAAGAAACCATATCCGACACCGCCGCCACGCCGAACGCTAGCGCCCAGCGTTTCCATGTCATACGCTTCGCGGGCGGCAAGCCGTGCTCAACGACAGGCACGACGGCGTCGCCGCTTGAACCCGCCAAAGTATGATTGGATTGGTCGCTCATGTTCAATATTATGGTGCCACCTTCGCCGCTCGCTCGCAAGGCCCGCGCGCCGCTGGAGCATGTTAGGATGGCACCGCTCGCCGGCTCGTGCGAAACATTTCTCTGGAGGATTCGGATGCGAAAGCCGATGCGCTACGGTTTGATCGTTCTAGCCGTCGTGATTGTCATCCTGCTCGCGCTTCCGCTGTTCGTCAGCGTCAATCAGTTTCGGCCCACCATCGAGCAGAAACTTTCCGCCGCTCTCGGACGCCAAGTGCAGGTCGGCAATCTCGGGCTCTCGATTTTCTCCGGCTCGGTTTCCGCCGCCGATCTTTCCATCTCCGATGATTCCGCGTTCAGCGCGTCGCCATTTCTCACGGCCAAATCTCTGAAGATCGGCGTCGAATTGATGCCGCTGATTTTTTCGCACACGTTGCACATCACGAGTCTGACGATCGAATCGCCGCAGGTTACTTTGCTGCACAATCCCACAGGCCGATGGAATTTTTCCTCACTGGCCGCCGGCTCCGCTTCCGCGCCCTCCGCGTCGTCGGGAAGCAGCGCTTCGTCGTTCGTTGTTGAAAAGCTCGATCTCGTGGATGGCCAGCTCACCGTCGGTTTGACAACTTCCTCGAAGCGCAGCGTCTATAGCAGCGTCGATCTCGAAATCAGCAATCTTTCTGCGTCGTCGCAATTTCCCATCAAGCTCACCGCAAACTTGCCCGGCGGCGGAAAATTCAGCGTCACCGGCGAAGCCGGTCCTCTCGATGCGGCGGACGCGGCGCTGACGCCGCTCAACGCAAAACTTGAAATCAACAGCCTCGATCTCGTCAAGACTGGATTCCTCGATCCGAACGCAGGCGTCAGCGGCATCGCCGATCTCAATTGCACGATCCAATCCGCATCGGGAAGTGCGGAAGCCCAGGGCGCGCTCGATCTTTCAAAACTTCAGGTGGTAAAGGGCGGCGCTCCGGCAAGTATTCCCGTCGACGTCAGTTTCGATTCCGCCTACGATTTGCAACACAACACCGGCGTCATCAAACAAGGAAGCGTTACGATCGGAAAAGCAGTAACGCATCTTTCCGGCACCTACGATTTCAGCGGCGACACTCCCGCCATCAACGTGAAGCTCACCGGGCAGGACATGCCTGTCGAAAATCTCGAATCCGTACTCCCCGCGGTCGGCGTAATCCTGCCGAAAGGCGCCACGCTTAATTCCGGCACGCTCTCGACAAATCTCAGCACGAGCGGCCCCACCAGCGAGCTCGTCACCACCGGCAACATCGCGCTCGCGAATGCCACGCTCGGCGGATTCAACATGGGCTCGCAGTTGGCGGCACTCTCCGCGTTTGCCGGTGTAAGCAAGGCCGCGAGCGGCACCACAATCGAAAAGCTCACGTCCAACGTGCGCGTGACCGTCGACGGCACCACGCTCGATCATCTCGATATGATCGTCAACGGAATCGGCGAACTTACCGGCGGCGGGACTGTCTCCGCAACGCGCGCTCTCGATTTCAAAATGACGGCATCGCTGAGCGTGGGCGGCTCCATCGGTCAAGCACTCGGCGGATTCACCGGTGGCGGCAAGGGATTGAAAGTCGGCATTCCGTTCCACATCGGCGGCACGACTTCCAATCCGGCATTCGCGCCCGACATGAGTTCCGCCGGCGGATCTTCCGTTGGCGTACCGAGCGGCGCGAACGCCGCGGCCGGTGCGATCGGCGGACTCTTCAAAAAGAAAAAGAGTCAGTAGATCGACAGTTCGGCATCGATGCCAACGCGTCACTGCGTCGCGTCGATACGGCACGTCAATACAATCACGTTAATACAGCAAAACGGCGACGCGATATCCGCCGAAGCCATCTCCGCGATCCATCGCGCACGCGCCGACGGCCGCTTGATGGTAATGCCCGCTGGCAATCGTGCGGTTAAGCGCGTCGGGAAAATCGTCGAGCGAAGCCGTATCAAACCGCATCAAGTAGAAAGCGCGCGTGCCGCCCTGCGGCTCATGTCCTGAAACGCAAGCGCGCCGCGCTTCTTCGTGGTCTCTGAGAAGCTGAAGCCCGCGCTTCACAACCAGTGCGCCCAATCGATCTTCCTGCTGCTCGATGGTCAGGGCCACGACGGCGTGCGAAAAATCTTCCACCGCATATAATTCCCCGCCGCGCGCGACAACGGCGATGCCGATCGAGTTCGTCTCTGGCTCAAGAATGTTGGCGCGATGCGGCGGTGAATTCATCCATCCGTTTTGCAAATCGGCGACTGTCGGCGCGAACGCGACATTTTCGGCCAGCGCGATAAAACTCGCTCCCGCATTCTTGGCGCGCGATTCAAGACCCGGCTCGCCGGGAAATTGGTGCGAGAGTGTTCCGCGATCCGCCATCTGTTCGGCGTGTTGTCGCGCGGATGCGGCCAGAGCGTCGTCCCATCCAAATTGCTGCAAGCCGCGCGCTGCGCGCTCGCGATTCGTCGCTTCAAAAAGATATCGCTCCGGGCTCGCGGCTGGCGGCGGTCCGGCGCACAACTTCGCCGGTATCCAAATCGCGAGAGCCACCATTACGATCGACTTGCCGCGTGCACGTATCATCTTTCCCATATCGTCTCTAGTGTATGAACCCGACGCTGGCGATTTCCACTCGTCGCGCGCCCACAGTGTCTATTTGATGCACGCTGGACAACGAAAACGATGCGCGTTCCGTAGTACACTTCGCGTTATGTTCAAACAAACATCCAGAATCGCAAGCCGCCGCGAAGCACTGTTGCTCGGCGGCAAACTCGCGGCGGGCGCGGCGGTCCTCGGCCCCCTGAACCTGCTCCGCCCGATGAGTGTGTTCGGCGCGCGAGTTGGCGGCGCACAAAGTAGCGGGGCCGCGCCGCGGGTGTTCGATGTGCGCGACTACGGAGCAATTGGCGACGGCACGACGCTCGACACCGCGGCGATAC
>JBAQYV010000179.1:0-11949 GCA_049790315.1 Candidatus Acidiferrales bacterium
CTCCGGGAGCGCCGCCTTCACCGAGCGCGCCTCCGAGTTCGCCGCACGGCAACACGCTGCCGTCTCCGCCGCAGAGGTAGGGAACTCGCCGGAAGTCGCGCAACGCGTGGCGAAATGACAATGAGAGAGAAGAAAAAGGAATGAGCGCGCTGGTCGAATTTCTGGTGCGGCACGGTTTCCTGGTGCTGTTCGTGTGGGTGCTGGCGGAGCAATTGGGATTGCCGCTTCCATCGGCGCCATTGCTGCTGGCCGCGGGCGCGCTGGCCGGAACGCATCGGATGAATCTGGCGATGGTGATTGCGCTGCCCGTCGCCGCGGTGGCGATTGCCGATGGCGTTTGGTACGAACTCGGGCGCCTGCAGGGCGTGAAAGTGTTGAAGTTTCTCTGCCGCGTTTCGCTCGAACCGGATTCGTGCGTACGGCGAACGCAAGACCGATTCGAGCGCAACGGGGAGTGGGCGCTGGTGGGCGCGAAATTTATTCCCGGCCTGGGCGCGGTGGCTCCGCCGCTGGCGGGAATCAGCCGCATGCCGTGGCAGCGATTCGCGATTTTCGACGGGCTCGGCACTCTGCTGTGGACCGCGGCGTACATCGGCACCGGATTTGTTTTCAGCGGCGAGCTTGAACGCGTGGCGGCCCACGTGGCGTTTCTGGGCCGGGGACTTTTTGCGCTGCTGTTGGGCGCGCTGCTGCTGTATATCGGGTGGAAATATTTCAAGCGGCGGCGTTTTCTGCGGAAGTTGCGCATCGCGCGAATCAGTCCCGAGGAATTGCACCAAAAGATGGAAGCAGGCGAGGACGTGATCGTGGTGGATCTGCGCCACTCGACGGAATTCGAGGCCGAGCCGGAAACCATTCCTGGCGCGGTGCATATGGATACCGCGGAACTGGAAGAAGCGATCGAAGTGATCCCGCGCGATCGCGACATCGTGCTTTTTTGCAGTTGCCCGAATGAAGCGACCGCGGCGCAGATGGCGCTGCGTTTGCGCAAGCTCGGCATCACGCGCATACGCCCACTCGCCGGTGGATTGGATGGTTGGCGCGAACTGGGATTTCCCGTCCAAGTTGCGCCGGTGGGCGAAGACAATCCGGACACTTTGGCTCCCGCGCCGGGGCACTGAAGCCGCGGACTCACGATTTGGCGCGACATTGCCTTCGATTGAAGGCGCGGCGTGGCGCAATCTCTCCGAAAAAAATACTGGTCAAGATCGTCCCGGCTGTGACCGCGAGGCGAGACGGAACATCCCATCAGAGTCGTGGGAACATGAGCCGATAGGGTTCTGATCGAGGTTGAGACCGCGTGCGACGCCGGATTATTACGTTCATCGTTATCGCCCAGACGATTTTGTTTCTGGGGCATTGGCTGCTGTATGAAACGTGGGTACATTTCTGGAATTTGTCCGCGATGCCGGGGCGCGAGCCGCTGCTGGCGCTGCGAATCGCGATGATTGTGCTGTCGATCAGTTTTGTGAGCACATCGGCGCTCGCGTTTCGATATTCGGGCGGTTTGATTCGCGCGGCTTACACCATTGCGGCGGCGTGGCTGGGCGTCTTGAATTATTTTGTTTTCGCGATGTGCGCGTGCTGGATTGTTTACGGCGCGGTGCGACTCGGCGGATTGCACATGGCACCCAATGGGATGGCGATCGTGGCGTTCGTGTTGTTCGGCGCGGCGCTGGCCGTCGGCTTGTATGGAATTGTCAATGCGGCGTGGACGCGCGTTACGCGGATCAGCGTGAAATTGGCGAATTTGCCGCCGTCGTGGCGAGGACGCGTGGCCGCGCTGGTGAGCGACACGCATCTGGGGCACGTGCGGAATGTGGGATTCATGCGGCGCATTGTCAGGATGGTTGCGCGGCTCAAGCCCGACGTGGTTTTCATCACCGGCGATTTGTACGACGGCACGAAGTGCGACACGGCGCGGCTGGCAAAACCGTTGGCGGATTTGAATGCGCCGCTGGGCACTTATTTCATCACCGGGAATCACGAGGAATTTTCCGATCACGGGAAATATCTTAACGGCGTGAAGAGCGCGGGCGTGCGCGTGTTGAACGACGAAAAGATCGTGCTGGACGATTTGCAGGTGATCGGCGTGATGTATCCGGACTCGGCGCATCCCGAGCACTTTCGATCGGTGTTGCGGGGAATTGGAGTGGATCGCGAGCGCGCGAGCGTGCTGTTGCTGCACGCGCCGGATCGGTTGGCGATCGCGGCGGAAGAGGGAATTTCGCTGCAACTTTCCGGGCACACGCACGGCGGGCAATTTCTGCCATGGACCTGGGTGACTTCGCGGATTTACGGCAAGTACGTTCACGGATTGCAGCGGCTCGGAGAGCTGACAATTTTCACGACGTGGGGCGCGGGAACGTGGGGTCCGCCGCTGCGCGTGGGAACGAAGCCGGAGATCGTGCTGATCACGTTTGAATAACCCATTAAGAATGAGTGAGATGTAGGCCTCGATTCGCACGGTATATACACCCCCGTACCCAATTCACAAAATACAGAAACTAAAGGATTTCCGGGAAAAGAGTGCGCATGAGCGTGAAGATAAAGGGAGTTAAAAGTGATTGTTATCATAGAGTTGTGCACTCTTTTGTCAAACTATTGAAAGTAAACCGCTTGGAGGTGTATTTGCTGCGGAGATGAGTGCAGATGGCATTTGCATGTGCCGCGGCTTCGACCGATTTGGCCGGCGGGTAAGGCCAGAGGCTGTGCGGGCCAGCGGGTGCGGGCGAAGGAACTGCCGCGAAATTCGGCGGCGCAGGCGTAAGATTCCAATTCATACCGACTTATAGCACGATTCTAACTGTATGTCAATGATTGCATTGTGGTTATTCGAATAGGCGCTGAGGATATTCGTTCGAATTGGAGAATGCAGAGGCGGATCCGGAGCGGCAGAGCCACATCTGTAAGACGCCGCGAGAGATAGGTCGCGCTGGCTAAGGCGGTGCGATCGAACCCGAGGAAAGATGGCGACTGAAGGTCGGCGCTACATGGACCGGAACCGTGATGGCAGTCTGATGCGTGGGCGAATTGGAGGCGGCAAGCGAGGCGCAGTTCGTGCGGAACAGCGCGGTCTTACGAGTTACTCGAACGGCGAAGCCAGGCCGGGCGGAGACAAGCTCCGCCCCTACAAATTCAAAATAGAAATCGATTGCGGCGCGATTCGGCAAAGGTTTTGTTGCGTGAGGGCTATGTACGAAGTTGCTGGTTTAGGTGCGCCGGTGGACGAGAGCCGCCTCGATATGAGTCCATTCGGGCACAGTACCGTGCCCCCTCCAGCAAGCCGTCTCGATTCGCGAAGGGGTGGATTTTTTAGCGCGGCTTTACTTCGTAGCGGGCCATCATTCCGGCCAGCATGTGATCGCTGATGTGACAGTGGTAGAGCCAGATTCCTGGGTCATCGGGGACCATGTCGGCGGTGATCATTTGCGCGGAGGTCAGGACCAAAACGTCGGTGCGCTGGCCGGCGACGAGCACAGTGTTGCCGTGCCAGTGTGGCGTGTGTGTGTTGAAGAAGTCTCCGAGTGTGGCGACGTACCAGCGGACATGGTCGCCTTGCTTCATGGTCATCATGGGCATACTTCCGTAGATATAACCGTTGATGGACCACTTGATGTTCGTGTCGGCGAAGCCCGTCCCGACAGTCGTTCCGAACATTCCACCAGGGCTGATGCGATGAGACTCGGCGCGATTCACGCCCTTTGGATCGGTGGTGTGATCGCGGATGTTGTCCTCGAGATACCAACTCTCGTTTTCGTTCAGCGCGATAAATATGGTGACGAATTCGTGGTCGACGTCTTTCGGGCGGCCATCGGGGAGAGCCATGCCGCGGCGCGTGACGACGATTACGCCGAAGAGGCCGGAGGCGACGTCGCGCAGTTCGTCGGCATGCGAATGGTAGAACCAGAAGATTGAACTTGGATCGTTCGGTCCGGGGCCGGCGCGCTCGGGAATTTGCCACACATAGGTGTGCGTGGCACCGGGAGGCACGGCGCCGTCTTCTTTGTCCGCGCCGGAAGTGCCGTCGTTGTAATCCGCGCCCTCGGAATCCTTCTGATAGAAAACGCCGTGGGGATGCATGCTGTAGGGATGCGAGCCGTTATTTTTGAAGACGACCTTGATCGTGTCGCCGACTTCTCCACGCAAAATCGGGCCGACGAGGCCTAGATATTGCTCCTCGGGGGACGCACTTTCAGGGTGGAAAATGTGGCGTCGGTATATTCACGGTAGATCGCTTTTTTGTAAACGCGGCCGATGCGATGAGGTCCGGATTCGGTGTAGAGCTTGGCGATGTCGTCGAAGGGCATGCCCATGGCTTCGTCGCGGCCGGACGGAGCGTAATCCCAGTTCACTTCGTCGGCGGCGACGTAGTACGTGCGCGTCTTGCCGGCGGGCTCGGATTGCGGCGTTTGCGAGCGAGCAGCGGGCGCGACGAGGAGTATTGCAATCAATATGGGGGCGGCGAGAAAAACGCGTGCGCAAAGTCGCTGGGTCATTTTTCCTCCGGAGTGCGGGGCGCGCGTATTCTAACGAGGCTCACAGATTTCGCCAACCCGATTGTGCATCCCTATCACACGGCCAGACCCCGATAAGTCGAGGGGGACGAGCGCTATCGAACGTCCGGCGAGGAGGCATGGCCAGGTTCGTTGCGCGGCATGCGGCGCCGTGTGCGAGATTGCTGGCTTAGGCACGCTGCGATACAAAAACGGGATTGATTCGCGGGTCATTCGGGCACACTAAGCGTCTGTTCGGGCGGGCTCCAGTGCTCGCCGGTTCTGAGTAGAAACACGCCGGTAGAGCCGGCACCTGATCGGTTGCCGATCGGGTTTTGTCACCTTGGCTTTACGGGACTCACAGTGGCCTTGATGTCCGGATTCACTATTTCCTCCACCGATTCGAGCCGCTTCAAATTTCTGCGGATATATTGCGAAGTGACGGCGATTGCCGTGGTGGCGCTGGGGAGTTTGGTGCTGCTGGGCTGGGCGCTTCACGTGGAGGTGTTGAACACCGTTTTCCCAGGGCTGGTGGCGGTCAGCGCCAATATGGCGTTGCTTTTGATTTTTTCCGGAACATCGCTGGGGTTGCTGCTGCCTGGGGAGCCGGGAACGGTGACGCGGTACGTCGCGCGGTTTGTGGCGTTGCTGGTGACCATGGCCGGCTCGGCGATGCGAGCGGAAACGCTGTTTCACGTGAATTTGGGAATCGACCAACTGCTGTTCAGGGAGCCGGTGGGAGCACTGGCGGCGGCATTTCCGGGGCGGATGTCGCCCACATCGTCGACAGCGTTTATGGCGATCGGCGCGGGGCTTCTGCTTTTGGAATGGAAGACGAAAAATGGCCGGCGGCCATCGCAGGGATTGGGATTGTGGACGGCGCTGGTGGGGTTGATCGCGATTATTTGCTACACGTATCACGCGACATCCCTAAAAAATGGAATCTGGCTTTACACGCAGATCGCGATGCCTATGGCCATCGCGCTATTCGTGCTGGGCTTCGCGATTTTTTTCGCGCGGCCACGCAGCGGAATCACGGGCGATCTGACGGGCGAAGGATCGGGCAGCGTGATGGCGCGGCGATTCCTGCCCGCGGTGTTTTTTATTCCGCTGCTCTTGGGCTGGATTTGCTTGCACGGTCAACGGGCGAGATTTTATGGAAGCGCGCTGGGACTGGCGATCTACAGCACATCGAACGTAGTGATCTTCGGATTCCTAGTGTGGTTGAACGCGCGGAAAATGAACGAAGAACACGCGCAACGCAGCGCGGCCGAAACCGAAATTCGCACGCTGAACGCGGAGTTGGAAGCGCGCGTGGCGGAGCGCACCGAGGCTTTGCGGAACAGCGAAGCGCACCTGAGTTATTCGGCACAGCACGATTTCCTGACGGGTCTGCCGAATCGCATGCTTTTTAACGACCGCGTGAATCAGGCGATCGTGTACGCGCCGCGGATCAACAAGAAACTGGCCGTGTTGTTTCTGGACTTGGACGGATTCAAGCACATCAACGATTCGCTGGGGCACCCGATCGGCGACAAATTGTTGCAATCGATCGCGAGCCGGTTGGTGAAATGCGTGCGCGCGACAGACACGGTGAGCCGGCAGGGCGGCGATGAGTTCGTAGTGCTGCTTTCGGAAATGGCGCACTCGGAAGACGCGGCGATCACGGCGCGAAGAATGCTGCAGGAAGTGGCGGAGGCGCATTCGGTCGACGAGCACAATTTGTACGTGACCGCGAGCATTGGACTGAGCGTGTATCCCGACGACGGGCGAGACGCGGAGACTCTGATCAAGAACGCGGACACGGCGATGTATCAGGCGAAGGAAAATGGCCGGCAGAATTATCAATTTTTCAAAGCGGCGATGAATGTGCGGGCGGTGGCGCGGCAATCGATCGAGGAAAGTCTGCGTCGCGCGCTGGAGCGGCAGGAATTTTCGCTGGTGTTTCAGCCGAAAGTGAGTTTGAAGAGCGGAGAGATCACCGGCGCGGAGGCTCTGCTGCGGTGGACGCATCCGACGCGGGGGCCGATGTCTCCGGCGAAATTTGTGCCGGTGGCGGAAGACTCAGGCTTGATTGTGGCGATCGATAAGTGGGTGCTGCGCGAGGCGTGCATTCAGGCGCGCGGATGGACGGATGCGGGGCTGCCGAAGGTTTCGGTGGGAGTGAACGTCTCGGCGATGGAATTCCGGAACGAGAAATTCCTGGAAGGGATATTCGGAATCCTGGCGGAGACGGGACTAGATCCACGGTGTCTGGAACTGGAGTTGACGGAGAGCGTGCTGATGAAGCGGCCGGCGTCAACGGAAGCGATTCTGAAGACATTGAGGGCGCGCGGGGTGCGACTGGCGGTGGACGATTTCGGGACCGGATATTCGAGCTTGAGCTACCTGAGAAAATTTTCGATGGATATTTTGAAGATCGACCAATCGTTTGTGCGGCAGATCACGACGGCTCCGGAAGAGGCGTCAATCGTGACGGCGATGATCAGCATGGCGCGGAGCTTGAATTTGCGCGTGGTTGCGGAAGGCGTGGAAACACAGGAAGAATTGACGTTTCTGCAAGAGCGGCAGTGCGATGAGGCGCAGGGATTTTATTTCAGCCGGCCGGTGGTGTCGGCGGATTTCGCGAAGTTGCTGGCTACCGGGATACCGGAGCCGGTCTCCACGGGCCTTAAGTTTTAATTCCTCGAGTCGGGGAGCTACAGGTTCTACGCTCAGGAATGGGAATGATTACATCGGAAAAGGCGGGGAAAGTCTGGTCGCGATGTCGCGGAGCTAGACGTCGATTGGGGCCGCGCGGATGACCGAATTGCCCCCTTAGGTCATGTCGGTGGCGAACAAGTCAAACGTTCCGTTGAGCCCGGTCTGATCGACTACGGGACGATCCGAGATCCCTGAGGTTAGTCCGACTTGACTGTCCGAAGTGGTCCCAGCCGCGCGGGGTGAGGGGAGCGGCCGACCCATCCTTCGATATCAATTGAACGCCGCAGGCGCGGACGATTTCGCCGATTTCGGTGATGCGCACACCGGAGTGGCGTCGCGGAATGCGTCGGGCGAAGCGCGCGGGGACCGTGAACAGGAGTTGATAGTCTTCGCCGCCATTGCGCGCCAGGTCGCGGGCGTCGATTCCTCGGCGGCGGAGAGATTCCGGAACGTGGACCACCGGCAAGTTTGCCTCGCTGATGCGTGCGCCGACGGCGCTTGAGCGGCATAGGCGGTCGAGATCGGTGGAGAGGCCGTCGGATAGATCTATCATGGCGGACGGGAGCTGCTGAAGAGATAACCACCGGCCGAGTGCGATTGGCGGATCGGGGAAGAAGTGCGGCACAAGATATCGGCGCAAGTTCGCTTGGTGCGAAAGGCCGCGCAGGAGTATTTCGAGACCTAGTTGAGCGGCGCCGAGCCGTCCGGTGACAAACACGCGGTCGCCCGACCGCGCGCCGGATCGCGGGATAGCCCACCCCACCGGAACTTCACCCAGGACAGTCAGGTTGATCGCGATCGCGTCAGTGCATGACGTATCGCCGCCAGCCAAGGCCATGCCGAATTTGCGCGCCGCTTGAGACATGCCGCCGAGAAAACTGTTAAGCCATGACGTTGTGACTTTCCGCGGCAGAGCCAGGCTTAACAGGAAGCAGCGCGGCGCCGCGCCCATGGCGGCGAGATCGCTTGTGGCGCGTGCCAACGCTTTGTAACCGATTGACGCCGGTGGATGTAGGCGGCGGATGAAATGGACGTTTTCAAGGAAGGCGTCCGCGCTCGCCACCCATTCGCGGCCGCGCGTCGAGCGGAGAACGCACGCGTCGTCGCCAGGGCCAAGTGCGAGGCCGACACCGCGCTTCGCCGCGAGCGTTCGTCCAGTTCTGATGGTGGGCGATCCGAGCCGCTGGCATATCCGTTCGATCAGCTGGTCTTCTTTGTTCATCAGGACAGCTTGTTTTGGGCTCCGGCCCGTGTTTTCATCTTCCCACATTTGCGAAAGGGCCGGGTAACCGGACCAACGTGAGCCCGAAGCGTCCACAGGGTGGGGAAATAAAGGTTGACGGCCTTACAGGGCCTTCCCTACACTGTCTTGGGTTTCGGACCAGGGCTCTCGGTCCAAACGTTTGTTCGGGTTATCCAAGGCGCTCCTGGCGCGGCATCGGGTGCCAAACCGGGAAGCAAAATAAATAACGGGTGTTGTCGGCGCCTGATCCGGTTCGCAAGAAAAACAGAGGCAGCAGAAGTTGAAGCCTGAGACATATACATTTTTCATGGCCTCGAACCGGCGCGGCACTATGCGCAAGGTCAGCGTGCCTATTTACGCCTTGCATCTACTTGCGATTCTGGCGGTTGTGGGCACCATCACGGTGGTCGCCGCAGTTGGTTCTTATAGCCGGATGCTTTGGAAGGTCGGCGACTACAACAGTTTGCGCCGGCAGCAGGACACGCTCCAGCGCCAGTATAAGCAGTTGCAGACCACGGTGGTCGATACGGACCAGCGTCTCGATTCGTTACAATCGCTAGCCACTGAAGTGGCGATGACGTACGGAATCATGCGGTTGCCGCAGAGCCCGTTCACCGGCGACAATGCGCCTGCTGAAACCGACACGGCCTTCAATCGATCCATCGCGCAATATCAATTCCTGGAAAGAAACGCCTCCGCGGTTGCCGTGGTGAGCGCTGGCGTGGCGCTAATGCCGCAGCCAACGCTGGCGGATTCGGAATTTACGCCGTCACTGTGGCCGGTGATCGGGCACCTGACAGCCGGATTCGGCGAGCGGCTTGATCCGTTTAGCGGTGAGGGCGCCTTCCATACCGGCGTGGATATTTCCTCGCAGTACGGAACGGCCGTTCACGCCACTGCCGATGGCGTGGTGATTGGCGCCGAAGAGCACGTGGGTTACGGAAGGCTGGTTGTTCTGGACCACGGATTCGGCGTGACCACTTTTTACGGCCATCTTTCCGCGTACAACGTCACACCGGGCCAGCGCGTGAATCGCGGCGATGTGATCGGCTATGTCGGCGTTAGCGGCCGCACCACTGGGCCGCATGTGCACTACGAAGTCCGCATTAACGGCGCGCCGGTGAACCCGATGCGCTACCTGCGTTCGACTGTTACTGTCGCCAGCGATTAGACCTCCCGTCACCCTCCTCAGATCGCAGCACAGCATCCGCAGCAACGATCAGTGGCGGATTTGCGTTGTATCGCGCTGTGGCGATACCTTCGCCGTTGAGATTATCGATTACCCCAAAAGGGAGACAGCGATGCTGAAGAAACTAGGGCCGGTGCCGCCGCGTCGCGGCGTGATCGGATTTCCAGATATTGATCTTGATCCGTCCATTGGTAGTCGCGAATCTATCTCGGTAGCGGCGGGGCGTGGTGGGTGGGTTGCAATCCGGTTTTCAGCAAATCTTGAGTTAGATCTACGCTGAGGGCGACCCAGCGATCGTTGTGCGTGATGGCGGCGCTGTCGAGGAGTTGGCGGGCGCGCGCTAGATTTTGCGGATCCATTTGTTTTTGCGCGCTGGGCGTGCCAAGGTAGGCTTCGGCCAGGAAACGCAAGCCTGTCAGTGTGCCTTGGAGGGACGTGGCTTTTTCCTGATCGACGCATTCGCCTTCCAGCGTGACGTGGAGATGATCGGCCATTGGCTGGACCTTGATGTCAATCCATCGAATCGAGCGGGCGAGATCGTTTAGCTGATCGGAGTGTACGCCGCCGGGCGCCCAGTTCGCCGGTTCATCGGGAACACGCGTAACTACGAACAACGGCGCTTCGCCGACATGCGAAACTCGCTCGTCGAGGGAAAGTTCGCCGGTTGCCAGTGCTTGCGTTGTGCGCGCGCGATCGGACTCGGCGAGGAACGAATCGAGATTGCCGCTATCGGAAATTGCGACGCGCGTGTCGCTTAGAAACGCGAGCGCGATCGTTTTCGCTTGCGGGCTTCCCGGCGCGCCTGAAGGCAGCAGATAGACATCGACGCCATCGTGCTTTTCGAGTTTGCCGTTGGCGAGCGCGTAGCTGCGGATTTTTGCGCGATCGAATCGGCCATCGGCTATAGCCACGAGCTCGGTCTTGCCGCCCGTTTGGTGCGAGGCGAGAAGCACGCGATCGAGATCGCGTTCGTAATCGAATCCGGATGCGCGCACGAACGCCGCGTAATCGGGATCCGGCGTGGGCGATGGCAACATGCCGCGCAACTGCTCAAGCAGCGGCGATGCGCGCAGCGCGGACACATCGGCGAACACAACCAGATTGGAATTCGCGGGCGCAAGCGCCGCTAAATCCGGCAGCGATGCGGCTCTGCTGGGCGCCCCGGTCCAGCGCCAGCCGAGGTGTCGGCCCGCGGCGAACAGCGCGGTGCCGCCCGTCAGCACGGCGAGCGCGATTACGAGGATCGATCTGCGAGTACGATTCACGTGCGCATTCTCCCACTGTCGGCGGCGCGTTGATAGTATGGAGTGTGCCCGCGCGGACGGAGAAAAGCCACTTGCGCTGGCGTACCCAAATGGGTGTAGAATATAAAAATCGGAGAGACATTATATTAAACTGGCCCGGGAAGTGCAGGCGCGGGGATTCGCGTCGTTGCAATTATCGTGCCCATTTGGTATCGTCGTTAGGTTTGGGACTAGCGTTTGATCGGTGCTGGCGTAGCTCAGTTGGTAGAGCATCTGATTTGTAATCAGAGGGTCGGGGGTTCAAATCCCTCCGCCAGCTGAGTTTTGAGTCACGTGTGGCGGCGCGGTTCGGGTCGGAAGCGAGAGGGCAAGTTCCAGCGTTTTACAAATCGAGGCGCGAGTGTCTTCTTTCAGGGAGGAAGACCCGGGCCTCGGTGTGTTTTGTTTCCCGTGCGGACGGGTGGGTGAGTGGCTAAAACCAGCAGGCTGTAAACCTGCCGCTCCTTGCGGGCTACGGAGGTTCGAATCCTCCCCCGTCCACCATTCGACTGCATTGCATGAATTCTGAGGGCAGGTAAACGCGAAGTCTCGAACGGAAAACTCAATCGAAGGCGCGGACCCCGCGCCGGACGCGCCAGGGGACGGCGCGAAGCGCGGTCGTAAATTTGCCTGGATAGCTCAGCTGGTAGAGCGCGTCCTTGGTAAGGACGAGGTCACCGGTTCAATCCCGGTTCCAGGCTCCAGAATCGAGTTTCAGCGCAACAGTGATTGCAGGGGGCAGGGGAGCGGAACTGGGCGGGGGTAACTCAGTGGTAGAGTCTCGGCCTTCCAAGCCGATGGTCGCGGGTTCGAATCCCGTCCCCCGCTCCACTTGGATTCGGAATCAGGGGATGAGGATCACGGAAGCGAAGACCATAAAGTCGGAATCGTTCAAGTTCAAAACGCTCAGGAGCAGAGGAAACGATGGCGAAGGAAAAGTTCGAGCGGAATAAGCCGCACGTAAATATCGGGACGATCGGGCACATCGATCACGGCAAAACGACTTTGACGGCGGCGATCACGAAGGTGCTGTCA
>JBAQYV010000180.1:0-26202 GCA_049790315.1 Candidatus Acidiferrales bacterium
CGGTGCGCTTGCTGGTGGCCTGCGGCGGGAACGCGGAATTCCTGGCGCGCGTGGCGGCGGGAGCGGCGCACAATGGATTTCCGACGCTGAATATGCATGTGCTGCGTGCGAGATTGTGGCAAATTCTTCATTTGGACGCGGATGAACGCAAACGTGCGTTTCATGTGCGCCGCGATCGCGCGGAAGTGATGGGCGTGGCCGCTCTTGTATTGCTGACGGTGGGGCGCTGGCTGCGCGCGCGAAGTTTTGTGATTCCGGGAGTGGGCGTGCGCGAAGGATTGCTGACGGAAATGACGCAGACGTTGTTTGCTCCGCGCGGCCCGTTGATTGCGCGCGAGCGGCGAGGGCGACGCTAAGGCCGAGGAGCGCGCTGTATCCGGATACGCGGAAGCGGTTTAAGAAAGCGAGCGGGAGATAACCATGCTGCTCTATTTGGTTCGACACGGAATCGCAGTGGATCGCGCGCCGCAGGCCGCCACACGCGGCGCTTCGCACTCCGTGCATGCGGGGCACGACGTCATGACGGATGCCGAGCGGCCGCTGACGCTGCGCGGACGAAAACGGGCGCGCGCGGCCGCGGAAGGATTACGCGACCTTGGCGCGGAGCCTGATGCGATGCTTTCGAGTCCGCTGGTGCGCGCGGAACAGACGGCTAAACTTTTCGCGCAAACGTTTGACTTCCCCGCCGGCGATATCAAGCTGACGGACACGCTGAAATCGAGCGGCGTTCCCGCGGATCTGCTGCGCGAACTTGCAAAACTCGGCGCGAAAGAAGTGATGTGCTTCGGGCACGAGCCGCAGTTGAGTCAGGTGATCGCGTATCTTCTGCACGCGCGGTCGGCAGCGACAGAATTGCGGCGCGCTGGCGTGGCGTGCTTCGAGTTGAAAACTTTAGTGCCGCCTTCGGGAATACTTGTGGGACTTTACAGCGCGAAGGCGCTGCGGATGCTGCGCAAGTAGCGGTTGGCTACGGACGCTTAGCGCGGGCGCGTGTTCAGGCGGCGTCGTTGGTGGCGGCGCGCGCGGCTTGCTGCTCAAGCTCGGTGATCACCGAGCGGAGAGATTGGATCAATTCCTGGCGGCTGACGTGGCTGCGGAGGAATTGAACGCGGAGTTTGAAGGACTGATCTTCGGACTCGAAATTGAAAAGATAGGGTTGGGGACGCGGACCGGAATTTTTTTCGTCGCGGCGCTCGCGGCGGGCTTCATCGCGCGTCAAGCCGCCTTGAAGAATGCGCGCGACGGATTCGGTCATTTTGCGCTCATTGGGCTGGCGCGCGACCTGGAGCAGCAGCGATTTTGAAGTTACGCCGCTTTCTACGCACTGGCGGCGCAACGATTCGGGAATCGTGCGCAGCGAGAGAGTTTCTGTGACGGAGGAGCGCGAGCGGCCGATTTTTTGCGCGATGTCGTCATGCGTGTAATCGAAAACTTCGGCGAGACGCTGTAGGCCGTCAGCTTCTTCAAAAGGCGTGAGGTCTTTGCGCTGAAGATTTTCGATCAGCGCGATTTCGAGAGTTTCGGCATCGTCGACATTTTTTTCGATGCAGGGCAATTCAGTGAGGCCGGCGGCCTGCGAAGCGTGGAAGCGGCGTTCACCGGAAATAATATAGTAGGTATCTTCGCGCGGCATGTAGCGAACGAGCAGCGGTTCGAGAACGCCCTTCTCGCGCACGGAATCGGTGAGTTCGCGCAGATCGCCGAGGGCCTTGCGGGGCTGGTCGGGGTTGGGCTGAATCTTATCGATCGGAATCATGCGCCCGATCGCCGCGCCGCTAAAGCTGGCTAGCGTTTCGACGTAATGGGCGTCATGCCGCATCTTCAGTGTGACGGGCAACCCGATCCGCTTCGACACGTTGGATAACCTCCATTGCGAGCTTGGTGTACTCCTTCGCGCCGGGCGATTTGGGCGCAAAGGTGAGGATCGTTTCTTTGTAGGCTGGACTCTCTTCAAGACGCACGTTTTTGCTGATGCGCGTTTTGAAAAGCGCAGGACCGAAAACATTGCGAATCTGGTCATGCGTGTCGCGCGAAATATTCGTGCGCTTATCGAATAGCGTGATGACCACGCCCAAAACTTTGAGGCCCGGATTCGGGCGGGCGCGAATTCGTTCGTAAGTTTCGAGCAAATCGTCGGTGCCTTCGATCGCGAAGTACGCGGCTTGAATCGGAACCACGAGATGTGTGGAGGCAACCATCGCGTTGACGGTAAGGATGCCGAGCGCGGGCGGAGTGTCCAGGACGATGTAATCGAAATCTTTCAGGACCGGCGCCAGAACGTCTTTCAATTTGAACGGCGCGTCAAACTGGCCGGAAAGTTGCTGCTCGAGTTTGGCCAGGCCCAGCTTCGCCGGCGCCACCGACAAATTCGCATTCTTGGTGGTGCGGATAGTGGCTTCCATCGTGGCGTGATGCTCGCCGAGAACGTCAAACATCGTAGTTTCGATCTCCTTGAGATCGAAAAACGCGATGGTGGAGTTGGCTTGCGGATCGAGATCGATCAGAAGGGTTCGCTTGCCGCGCGCCGCGATGGCGGCGGCGAGATTGATGGCCGTGGTCGTTTTTCCGACGCCGCCCTTCTGGTTGGCAATCGTGAGGATCGTTGTCATGCTTTTATAATGACGACCCGCTTGGGAAGAGTGAGGACGCTCGTCCCTATGAATTGTGGAACTGGAGGCGCAGGGCCCCGAGCAAACTCAATCTACCCGCGGTGGCGAGTGAGCGCAAGGGAAAATATCGAAAGCACGATTGAGGCGAGATTTCCGGAGGCAGCGAGCTACATCTTATAGCGGCCGAGATCCTCGTCGGATAGGCTGTCGAGCCAGCGGCGCAATTCTTCGCTGGTGGTCTTCTCGTTGACGGGACTCGCGGCACGGGAGCTTTTGAGGACTTCGTCCTCGACGAAGATGGGGCAATCGACGCGGAGAGCGAGCGCGAGAGCGTCGCTGGGACGCGAATCGATGGACATCATGCGGCCTTCGCGCTCAATCCAGATCAGGGCATAAAAAGTGTCGTCGCGCAGATCGTTGACGACGACTTTTTGCACGCGGACGTTCAGGCCGAGCAGGACATTGCGCAGGAGATCGTGCGTCATGGGGCGCGGAGTTTGCACTTTTTCGATTTCGAGAGCGATGGCGTTGGCTTCGTAGATGCCGACCCACACGGGAAGAACGGCGCTGCCGTGCGCGTCTTTCAGCACGACGATGGGCATGTTGGTGACGGGGTCCATCATCAGGCCGCGAATCTTCATTTCTACTTCCATCGCCGCCTCCTTAACCTGATGCCGTCAAATCTCCGACTAGATTGGCTGGGCCCGCGCCTGTGATGCCGATGAAAACGTATTGTCCCAAGAGGTGGCTCTCGCGGGAAGCGAAATTTACCATGCGATTGCTTGAAGTGCGCCCCAACCACTGGCCGGATTTGCGAGAGGCGCCATCGACGAGGACCTCAACGGTTTGGCCGATTATGGCTTGATTGCGCGCGGATTGAATTTCGCGCTGGCGATCCTGAAGAATTGCGAGGCGCTTGGCGCGTTCTTCTTCCGGCACGCCTTTCGCGGACATGTGCAGGGCTTCGGTGTTGGGGCGCGGAGAAAATTGGAATGCGAAGACGCTGTCGTACTGCGCGGCGTCGAGCAGGCTGAGCGTGTCGGCGAAATCTTCGTCGGATTCGCCAGGAAAACCAACGATGATGTCGCTGGTGATGCTGATGGGGCGGCGCGCGGCACGGATCAGCGCGATTTTTTCTAGATATTGTTCGCGCGTGTAGGTGCGGCGCATGGCTTGAAGGACGCGCGTAGAGCCGGATTGCACGGGAAGATGAACGTGATCGCAGAGCGCGGGAACGGCGTCAATGGCATCGACGATATCGGCGCCGAAATCGCTGGGGTGCGACGTGGTGAAGCGCACGCGGCGAATCCCCCGCACCGCGGCGGCGGCTACGAGAAGCTGGGCGAACGTCATGCGGCGCGGCGAGGGATCGCGATAGGAATTGACTGTTTGGCCGAGGAACTGGATTTCGGAATAGCCGGCGCCGGCGAGGCGCGCGACTTCTTCGAGAACGGCGGAGCTGGCGCGGCTGCGCTCCGGTCCGCGCGTGAAAGGCACGACGCAGTACGCGCAGGATTTGGCGCAACCTTCGATGATGGTGATGTAGGCGCGGAAAGGATTGTCGCGGCGCGTTAGCTCGGTTTCAAAAGTTTCATCGGTATCGGTGTCGAGTCCCATCACGCGGCGATTGCCGGATTCGAGTTGGGCCAAAAGCTCGGGCAATTTGCGATAGCTGGCCGAGCCGCACACGAGCGAAACCCAAGGGGCGCGCTCGAAGATTTCCTCGCCTTCCTGCTGAGCCACGCAGCCGAGGACGCCGATGATTTGGCCGTTGCCTTCGCGCTCACGAAAGAGTCCGAGGCGCGAGAAAACTTTCTGCGCGGCTTTTTCGCGGATGCTGCAGGTGTTGTAAAACACGAGTTGGGCTTCTTCGGGGCGATCGACGGGACGGTAGCCGCGGCCGGAGAGGACGCCGGCGACTTTCTCGGAATCGTGCGCATTCATCTGACAACCGAAAGTTTCGAGATAGAAGGTGCCGGGGAGCGGCGCGGTGACGGAATCCAGGCGCGAGTTCGCGGGCGCCGGCGCGGGCGCGGCTAAGGATTCCAGGCGAACGTCAAAGCGCGATGACATGGCGGCGAAAATCATCGTATCACAGGTGGAGCGGGCGGCCCGGAGGAGATAGCCGCCAGAGCCGGAGACGGAGGGTTTATATCGTGCTACGATATGTGTTGCGGGAACGCGCACATGCGACACATTTAGACGGGGAAACCTTTGACCGGTCCGAACGCGTATGCTACGGTACTTTGGTGCGTGGTGGGACGCACTTTTTTCTGTGGGGGACATGATTTCACTTCTTGGAATGACTCTGCTCGCAGGGCCCCTGGCGAATTTGATCGAACAGACTGGCTGGGTCGCCCGGGCCGTCCTTTTAATTCTTCTCGGTTTTTCGCTGTTCTCATGGGCATTGATTTTCCAAAAACTCGGCCGGTTCGGGCGCGTTCGCTCGCAAACGGCGCTGTTTCTTCGCGTTTTTCGCTCGAATTCAAGCTTGCCCGATCCGCGCTCGATCGGAAATACCGGCTCGCCACTGGAGGCCGTGTATGCGGCGGGATTCCGCGAGCTTGAAATTCAACTGAAGACCGCCGGGCCGAACGGAAAAATCGTGAGCCCGAATGCGGTGATGGTGGCTATGCAACTCGCTTCAGCCGAAGAAGTTCGCAAACTCGAGCGATACATGCCATGGCTTGCAACGACAGGATCGGTGACGCCGTTCATCGGACTATTCGGCACGGTATGGGGCGTGATGGACGCGTTCACGGGATTGGGCGCGACGGGCGCGGCGAGTTTGCGAGCCGTGGCGCCGGGCATCGCGGAAGCGCTGATCACCACGGCGGCTGGACTTTTCACCGCGGTGCCGGCGGTGATCGCCTACAACCATTTTCTGCACAATATTCGGGACATGGCGGGACGAATGGATAATTTCGCGTTGGAAGTGTCCGCGCGAATCGAGAAGTTGAATTCATGAAGCCCGCACCCGGCGCGCGGGGGATTTTTACGTAAAGCGCGACTCGGGGGAGATACGCAATGCCGCAGATGCCGCGAGAGACAGCGACTTCACTTTCCGAGATCAACATTGTTCCCTTCGTGGATGTGATGCTCGTGCTGCTGGTGATTTTCATGATCACGGCGCCGATTCTGCAATCGGGCATCGAAGTGGACGTGCCGAAAACCAAGACGGTGCAAGAGATCACGCAAGACCGGCTGGTGGTTACGATCGATCGCGCGCAAACCATCTACGTTGGGAACGAGCCGGTGAATATTCACCAAATGGGCGACAAGTTGAAGGCACAAATGGGCGGGCATCCGAACGATGCCGTGTTTCTGCGCTGCGACGAAAGCGTGCCATTTGGAAGTTTCGCGACGGTGGTGGACGCGCTGCGGCAATCGGGCATTGTGAACGTCAGCATCGTGACGGAGCCGCTGACGACGCGTCCGACGCCGACGTCGCAATGAACATGGCTACGCGCGCGCTACAACTCGGCGACGATGGCGGTTTGAAGCAGCCGCTGGTGTGGTCTACCGCACTGCACGCGGCGCTGTTCGGCACAGTGTTTCTATCGGCCGTGTTCACGCATCAGGGCGCATCGTGGGGCGGACCCGGCGGGGATCAGGGAGTGACGGTCGGCCTGGTGAAAAGTTTGCCGGGGATTCCGCTGCCACGGCCGGAAGTTGTGACCACGAATCGCGTGGTGGATACATCAAAGGGATTGTACAAGGACGAACCGAAGCCGAAGGAGCAGGATACGACCGCGACGCAGATTCCGCAGTTTGAAAAGGAGAAGCCGCCGAAATATGTCACGCGGCCTTCGCGTCCATTGCCGGACGAATCGACGCCGCCGCCGAACGCGATTCCGTACGGTGGCGGCGGATCTCCGAGCGTGCCGTATTCGACGCCGATGCAATTGAGCGGCGCCACCGCGGGCGGCTTGCAATTCGGCGGTCCCGGCGGGGGCGCTTTTTCGGGGCGCTTCCCCACCTATGTGGATGGCGTGCGCGCGCGCATCAGCAGCAACTGGCTGCAATCGACGGTGGATCCTTCGGTGCGCTGGGCGCCGCGGGTGGTGTTCACGTTTGAGATTTTGCACGATGGCTCGATCGTGAATGCGCAAATGATGCAATCGAGCGGAAACGCGTCCGTCGATAATTCGGCGCTGCGAGCGATCATGGCGTCGAGTCCGCTGGGGCCGCTGCCTTCGGGATATTCCGGATCGAATGTGACGGTGCAATTCTGGTTTGATTTTCGCCGCTAGATCGATAGTGCGGAGGGGCTGAGTTGAGAATGTCGAGATTGGCAGAGGGCCGGTGCACACAAGTTCGCCGCGTCGCGTTCATCGCGGCAACGTGGATTGCAGTGGGAGTGGTTGCGCTAGCGGGGCTTCCCGCGGTGGCGCAGGACTGGTTTCAGACGGGCACGGGCCTGGGAGTGAGCAAGGCGCGTTTGGCGGTTTCGGATTTCACGCCGCGCAATCCGGGAGTTTCGCCGCTGGCCACAGAATTCGGCGACGTAGTTCGCGCCGATCTGAATTACAGCGGCATCGTGGAAATCGTCAGCAAGAGTTATTCGCCGACCTCGCTGCCATCTGTGCCCACGGAAGTGCAGGCGCAGGCCTGGAGCCAGCCGCCGGTTTCGGCGCAACTTTTGGCGTACGGAAATCTTTCGGCCTCGGGCACCAATGTGGAAGTCGACGCATGGCTGAACGACGTGCGCGATGCTTCCCTGCCGCCTGAGATCGGCAAGGTATATCGCGGTCCGGCGACCGCACAGCAAGTGCGGGCGTTTGCGCACCAATTCGCCGATGAAATCGTGGCGCGGCTCACCGGTGGGTTGCCGGGAATCGCGTCAACGCAGATCGCGTTCGTCAGCGCGCGCAGCGGCAACAAGGAAATTTGGGTGATGGATTACGACGGCGCGAATCAACGACAGCTCACTTCCCTGCATTCGATCGCGCTGACGCCGCGATTTTCTCCCGACGCGTCGCGCATCGCCTACACTTGTTATCCGCCGGCAGGGATGTATTTGAGCGCGCAGATCTGCATGTACTCGATGCTGACCGGCAAAGGAATCGCGTGGCCGCGCTATCGCGGGACCAATAGTTCGCCGGCGTGGTCGCCCGACGGATCGAAAATCATGTTTATGTCCAGCATGCTGGGCAATCCCGAGCTATGGGTGGCTAACGCGGACGGCACGCGGCCCAAGCGCTTGACCTACACGACGGGCGCGAACACTTCGCCGGCTTGGAATCCGAAAACGGGCCAGGAGGTTGCGTTTGTAAGCGATCGCGGCGGGCCGCCGCAGTTATATATGATGGACGCGGACGGCTCCAACGCAACGAAAGTGGAATTGGTGGCCATGGGATATGTGATCGATCCTTCATGGTCGCCCAACGGCGAACTGCTGGCATTTTCGTGGCGGCGGCCGGACGACAACTACGACATCTACGTGATGGACATCGCGACGCATCAACTGCTGCAATTGACGCGCGACGCCGGGCGGAACGAGCGTCCTTCGTGGGCTCCGGATGGGCGGCACATCGTGTTTGAATCGACGCGTACGGGCACGCGGCAGATTTGGTCAATGCTTGCGGATGGCTCGGAAGCGCGGCAACTGACAACCGCGGGGCAGAATGAGTCCCCGAGTTGGTCATCGAAATGAGAAAGCGAATGAGAACGCAATGCACGCCGATGACACCGCCAAACAAAATTAGCGGCAATCGATTTTTTTCGGAAGTACCCCAGCTCAGGCAGCAAAGATGTTTGCTCTCTTACTTTCCGTACAGCAGACCTTCAAAGGAGGAAGTGAAATGAGAATCCGTACTAGCGGCAAGACAGCGTGGCTCGCCGCCCTGGTAGTTGTGTTTGCGTTTTCCGGTTGCCACCATAACGTGACCCCAGCGGCCGCACCGCCGGCGGCTCCGGCTCCCCCGCCGGCGACGCCGACAGTGACGTTGCAAGCTTCCAATACGATGATTCAATCGGGACAGTCGTCAACGCTGACGTGGTCATCAACCAACGCCACGGCGCTGACGATCGCGCCCGGCGTGGGCACTGTCGCACCCGAGGGCACGACGAGCGTTTCGCCGACGGAATCGACAACGTACACGATCACCGCGACTGGTCCGGGCGGAAGCGCCGATGCCAGCGCGCGCGTTACCGTGAGCGCGCCACCACCGCCAGCGCCGGCCGCGCCGTCGATGACCATCGAGCAAATGTTCAGCAGCGAGGTTCAGGACGCGTACTTTGACCTGGACAGCGCCGACGTTCGCGCCGACGCGCGCACCGCGTTGGCCAAGACCGCCGACTTCATCAAAGCGCATCCGGAGATCAAGGTCGTAATCGAGGGTCATTGCGACGAGCGTGGCTCAACCGAATACAACCTGGCGCTTGGAGATCGCCGCGCCGCGGCGGTGAAGAATTTCCTGGTGTCGCTGGGAATTTCCGCGGACCAACTGACGACCGTGAGCTACGGAAAAGAGCGGCCGTTCTGCACGGATCACGACGAAACCTGCTGGCAGCAGAATCGCCGCGGGCATTTCGTTTTGGCCAAGTAGATTGATCGAAGCGCCGGAGGGGAGGGCGGCACCGCCCTCCTTCTTCGGCCCACGAGTGACGAAGGCCCGAGTGACTCAGCACGATGCAGGCTGACCGGCCAAACGCCGGGGCGGCCGCAGCGAAAGGAGATTCCATTGCGCAAAGAAACGATCGCACTGCTCGCCGCGGCCACACTCGCGGGAGCGATGGGAGCGGCGCTGATATCACCGGCTCCAGCCGGGGCTGTGGCCCGCGAGATTATCGAATTGCAGCAGAGCGTGAATCAGGTGCTGACGGCGCAGACTCAACTGCAAACGCAAATGACGCAAAACGCGGCCGTCGAGAAAACGCTGCTCGACCAGATGGCGACTACCGTCAATTCGTTCAATTCCAACATGGCGTCGCTGCAAAAATCCGTGCAGGATTTGCAGGCCACCTCGGGATCGCGTTTGGATTCGATGGGCACGCAGGTGCAAGGCTTGGCCGATAACGTGTCGGACTTGCAGGCGCGCATCGGGAAGCTCGATCAGAAGCTGGCTGACGCGCAGAACACTTTGCAATCGATCGACGCGAGACTGGCCGGCGGCGCCGCGCCCTCGGGAGCGGAACCGGGCGCTTCGCCTAACGATTCCGCGCCCGCGCCGGGTTCTTCAGCGCCTCCGATGGCCGGCGCGCCGCCCATGAGTTCGACTCCGGCGATGTCGCCCGCGGCTCCTTCGGCCGACGTGCTGTATTCCAATGGGCTGCGCGACCTTACAGGAAAGCAATACACGCTGGCGACACAGGAATTTAACGACTATTTGAAGTATTACGGCGGCACCGACTTGGCTTCAAACGCGCAGTTTTATCTGGGCGAGATCGCGTATTCTCAGGGCAAGTTTCAGGATGCCGTTACGGCTTACTCGAGAGTGATCGAAAATTATCCGAAGAGTTTCAAGCTGGCGCCGGCGCACTTGAAGAAGGGCTTGTCGCTGCTCGAGCTGAATCAGAAAACAAATGCGGAGCGCGAGCTGCGCGCCGTCGTGCGGCTGTTTCCGGGCACGGATGAAGAGCGGCGCGCGCGCGCGAAGCTGAAGGAACTGGGCGCGCCAGTAGCCTGATCGCGCGGCGCAGATCTGAAACATTCCCGTTCTGCCATCACCCGCTTGGTGCCGCGGCCATTGCTGCTCTCGCGCTGACTGCCGTCCGCTTGGCCCGCGGATTCAGACCAGCCACATGATTCTCCCGATATAATTCCTCATTCGCCGCCGCGGCTACCGGGGCGATCACATCGAACAGATATCCTTCGCTGCTGCACGATTTGCGCCGCCGCTTGCGGCGTGCTATTTTTTCTCACGCGAACCTGCACGTCCCCCCTCGCATCGAGCCGCAGATCGCATAGAACGCGAAGATTTACGCAAGCGAAGGAGACACGCGATGTCAGTGAACAAGGTGATTCTGGTCGGACGTTTGGGGAAAGACCCGGAAACGCGCTTCACGTCGGGCGGCCAGGCGGTGTGCAATTTCACGATGGCCACGGACGAAACGTATAAGGACCGCAACGGCGAGCGGCAGAAGCGCACCGAGTGGCATCGCATCGTGCTGTGGGGCAAGCTGGCGGAAATCGCGCAACAATATTTGAAGAAGGGCCACCTGGTTTATATCGAAGGGCGCATTCAGCAGCGCCAGTGGGACGATCCGAAAACGCAACAGAAGCGCACTTCGGTCGACATCGTCGGCAACGTGATGCGCATGCTCACCTCTCGCGCGGAATCGGTGGCCGCGGGCGCGCGCTCGTCGGGCGGCGGATCGTATGGCGCGCCGGGCGGCGGAGGCGGCGGTTTCGATTCCGAGGGTCCGGCACCGCCAGCGGATGACGCCGCGGGGCCGGAAGTGACCGACGAAGATATTCCGTTCTAGCGCGGCAATCTCCGCAGCGTGTGGCGCCGGCTGAATTTCCGGGTACTGATCCTCATACTTCTGCTGGGCGGCGTGGCCGCGCGGCAAATCGCGGTGGAGCATCGGCCATCGTTTCTGCGGCCGGGCTCCCATCTGTATGGCTATTCGGCTAGCGCTACGGACGGCACGGTTTCCGTGATGGACCTCGCAGGACTCTCTACCATCGCGACGATTCCGGTGGGCCCGGCGCCTTCGGGCTTGCGCGCGCATCCAACACGCGCCGAAATCTGGGGCGTATCCACGGGCTCCGGCACAGTTTGGGTGCTGGACGCCGCGACGAATCGCATTTCGGCGCGCATTCCCGTGGGAGCGTCGCCATTTTCGCTGGATTTTTCGCCGGATGGAAAACGCGCGTACGTTGCCGCTTCGGGTGCGAATCAAATTGTAGAGATCGATTGCGCGACCCACGCCATTGTGGCGCGCGCACACACGGGAGCGCGCCCGTGGACGGCGCGCGTTACGGCGGACGGGCGCGAAGTGCTGGTGCCAAATCGCGACGATGCGACACTCGAAATTTTTGACGCCGCGACGTTAGCCCCAGTGGCCACGGTAGGCGTGGCGAAAGATCCGGAGCAGGTCGTGGTCATGAAGGACGACTCGGTGGCATTCGTGGCCGCGCCGGCGTCGCATCAAATATCGGTGGTCGATCTGCGGCATCCGGCGCTGGAGGCAAATCTGGATCTCGATGGCGCACCATCGAGCCTCACTCTGAAGCCCGATGGCGGCGAACTCTACGTTACCGTGCCGGACGCTCACGACCTCGACATCGTGTACACCTGGACGGTGGAAGTGGGCGATTCGATGCTGCTGGGCTCGGCGCCGACGCAAGTCGCCATTTCCACCGATGGCCAGACATTGTTCGTCACCGACGCCGCAGCGGACCGCGTGGCCGATGTATCGATCGGGATTCGCGAGACCGCGGGCCTCGCGACCACGGGCCGCGCTCCCGGTACATGCATTCTGGATCCCAGCGGAGATTTATTGTTGGTCGCCGACCAGGACTCGAGCGACGTGGCGGTGATTCGCACGCGGACGGCGAGCTTGCTGACGCTGCTGCCGGTGGGCGCGCGGCCCGTGTCGCTCGCGGTAAAAATGTTTTGACATCAAAAGGGCGAGCGGATTTCGATTGGCGTGGACGTGTCGCGGCGGGGTCTAGTTCGTATCCCATCCAAAATTCTCGCGACCCAACCGGACCTCGAGCGAGCCTTCGGGCGGGAGCACATCGAGCGGCAAACCGGCGCGCCACAGGCTTGCGCCGACGCGAATCGTCTCAGCCGGGCCGCGAAGCACGAGGCCTCGCGCCACGCCAACTTCCAAGATGCGATCGTAAGCAACCTGCACCTGCGGGTCCGGACCGAGCAAACACATGTCATGCGTTTCGGCGCGATACCCCACGAGCTTGCCCTTTTCGATGGTGGCGATGATGCGCACCTCGCAATCGCCCTCGATGGTGACGCGCAGCTCGGCGTTGCGCATTTGCTCCGCCGCCTCCGGGAAAGCGTCCACACGCGCAAAAATTGTTTCCGCGTCAAATCCGTAACGCAGTTCGCGCAGCATGGGCACTCGCCCGTGCATTGAGCCGCCGCGCGCGTCGGCCGAATAGATGCCGGCGCCCATCCACTCGAAGTAGCTCGATTCGCGGCCATCGACGCGCACCTGGAGATACTCCAAAGGGGGCGTCGCGACAGCGGGCGCCGTCAGACGCTTGATCGGTTCAGCGAGCTCATCGGGAGCCTCGCCGCCCAACTCGCAATAAACCGTGGTGAGGAGTTTCCGGAACATCGCGTCAAATTCGGCATCGTTTGCCGAACTGTGCTCCGGGCCATACCACCAGAACCAATCGCTGCCTTCCGCGGTAAGCAAAGATTCGTAGGCGGTCGCAAGTTGCGCTTCGGTGGGAGCGCGGTCGGCGCCGGCGGCGTGAGCCTCGGCGCGCTCGGCGTAAAACGCGCGGGCATCGCGCAGCAAATTCCAGCCGGTGACGTCTTCGTGGTGTCCTATCCAAACGTCGAAATTCGCGCCGATCCACGATGCGGGGAAAATTCCTTCATGGCCGGCCACCCCGCCCGCGGATCTCGCGGCGGACAACGCTTCAGTGGCGGTGAGCGCGCGAATGTCTGGATCGTTTTCGATGCGGCCATAGAATTCACGCAGAAAGGCGCGGCCGTTCGCCGGGTAATACTCCCAGGCGTTTTCGCCGTCGAGAATCAAAGAGACAGTTAGCGGATGCGGCGATTGGATTCGATCGCCGATGGAGCGCAGGCGGCGATGCAGATCGGCCGCGGCGTCGACGGAATCCATTCGCGTGTAGACGAAGCCGACGAGATCGGAAAGATAGTGATCGCGGAAGAAGCAGACGATCTCGCGTCCGTCGACGCGCATGCGCCACGGAGTGTAAAGCTGCGCGGCGTTCTCGGGCACGCCCTCGGAATCGCGGCCGAAACCCACATTCAGCGTGCGGCCCAGCACGCCTTCGTCCGTGGCCGCCCAGACAAAACCCAAATCGGCGGCGATTCCGAGGGCCGCGTCGGACACGGAGCCTTCGGAGGGCCACAGTCCCTGCGGCGCCTGGCCAAACACGCGTTCGTGAAATCCGCGCGCGCGCACCAATTGTTCGCGCGCATCCTCCGGATGGCGAAACGCGGGATTGGGGAGCGGAGTGCCGGGATTCGATACGCGCGCGATGTCTGTGTCGCACAGCAACGGAAGAATCGGATGGTAGTACGGCGTGGTGGAAATTTCGATCTGCCCTCGATCGGCCGCGCCGCGGTACTCGGGCAAAACGCGGCTGAGCAACTCAAGCTGTTTCGCCTGCAGGATTTTTTTGTCCTGCTCGGTGTAGTCGGAATTCTTGGCCGAGAGGCGCGCGATGTCCTTATCGCTTGCGAGATATTCTTCATCCATCCACGCCAATTGGGATAGGAATTGCAGATCGCGCCAGTCGCGCAGGCCAAAAACCGCGGCGGAACGCTCCGTTCCCTGCGATTGCACGCGATCGGCGAGTTCGACGTAGCGCGGCCAGCGGGAGATCAGCCGTTCACGATTGATCTGGAACGCACGCAGCAGAATCTCCTGCTTCTGCTCTTCGGTGAGCGCGGTTGCCGGGGCGAATGCGGCGTCAAACCACGGCTCGTCAAATTTTCCGCTGGCGTATTCCTCGAGTTGTGCGCAGAGCGACGGCACCATGTTGAATGTGGCGTGGACGCCGGGAAATTCGCCGAGGACGCGCACCATGCCCCAGTAATCCTTGGTGGCGTGCAAGCGAGTCCACGGGAGAACATAACGGCCGCTGGAGGGATCGCGATACTGCGGCTGGTGCATGTGCCACAGGATCATCAAGTTGATGCGCGTCATCGTGTCCCGTCAACGCCCTGGCGTTGACAAGCATACCGGTGCTGGAATAATTCCCTCCCGGCGCGATCGGACACGGCGCACGTGCGATGCAACGTGCTAAAATGGCGGCCCGCGATGCGCCCCGTGCTTCGGCTGATCGATCGATACATTCTACGCGAGGTTTTTTCGCACACGCTGCTGGGCTTGCTCGTCTTCACGTTCGTTTTTTTCGTTCCCCAACTTGTGCACCTGATGGATCTGGTGGTGCGCCACACCACAACGTGGGGCGACGTGGGGATGTTGTTCCTGTGCACGTTCCCGGGGATTCTCAGTTTCACGCTGCCGATCGGATTGCTGGTGGGCATGCTGATCGGACTGGGCCGCCTCTCGGCCGATAGCGAATTGATCGCCATGAACGCGCTGGGCATGGGGCGCCGCCGCCTGTTGATTCCCGTCGGAATTCTGGCGTTCGCGTTTGTGGCGCTCACCGCTGTGCTCACCATCTGGCTTGGCCCCGTTTCGGTGCGCACGTATCGCTCATTGCAAAGCCGAATTGTATCCTCACAAGCATCGTTTGAAGTGGAACCGCGCGTTTTTGACGAGCGCTTTCCCCATCTGGTTCTCTACGTTCAAGACGTTTCAGCCGTCGCCACCCGGTGGCGCGGAGTTTTCCTGGCGAGCACGGACCCGCAGCAGGACTCTCGCCTGACCTTGGCGGAAGAGGCGATTGTAATTGCCGACCCCGAGCAGGGCAAGCTTGAGTTGCATTTGCGCGACGGAAGCGTGCACCAAGTGGACGTCGACGATCCGGATCACTACGCACTGAGCGCTTTCGGCCAGCGCGATTGGCCTATTGACGCCACAGGTCCCGACACCGAGCAGGCGCCGCTTCCCTCACTGGCCGAATTGTCGACGTCGGCGTTGCTGGCCGGTCAGACCTCGCAACGCGAAACCGACCGCGGTCTCGCGCGCATAGAGGCGCGAGTGGAATTGCAGCGACGCTTCGCGTTTCCCATCGCGTGCATGGCATTCGCGCTGCTGGCTATTCCATTGGCATCGCGACCGCGACGCGGAGGCCGCGCGGGCGGCTTCCTGATCACACTTCTGCTGGTGAGCGCGTACTACGTGCTGTTTACGCTGGGCGCCGGTCTTGCGCGCAATGGCGTTTTTCCGCCATGGGTGGGCATCTGGATGCCGAACGTTCTGGTGGCAGCGCTGGGCCTGTCGCTGCTGCCGAACATGGGGCACATGGGAAGTGAAAGCTGGATGACTCGAGCGGCCACGGCGCTTTCCGGATGGCGCGTAGCCAGAAGCAAAGCGGCCGGCGCGGTGGCGCAAACGCCGAACGTTCCGAAATCGCACGCGCGTCCGCGGCGCGCCGGACTCGGTTCGGTGCTCGATTGGTACGTACTGCGCGGCTTCCTGTTTTATTTCGTGGTGTTGCTGGCGGGATTCATTCTGCTGTTTGAAACGTTCACTTTTTTCGAGCTGCTCGACGATATCACGCGCCAGCATACGCGATGGCTTCACGTGGTGAACTACTTCCGGTTTCTCACGGTCTCAAACTTTTATCAATTTTCGCCGCTGGCTGCGCTGACGGCTGTGCTGGTGACGCTTGGCGTGCTTGCGAAAAATAATGAAATCGTGGCCTTCAAGGCCGCGGGGATCAGCTTATATCGCGTCTCCTTGCCATTGCTCACGATGGGATTGATCCTGGCGGGGGGCCTCGTGGTGCTCGGCGACACGTATCTGCCGTATGCGAATCAGCGGCAGGACGAAATCTACAATGAGATCAAAGGCCGGCCGCCGCAAACGCATTTTTCGCCCCAGCACCAATGGATTTTCGGCGAGAACTCAAAAATCTACAATTACGACTTGTTCGACTCCGACCACAATTTGTTCGGCGGCTTGAGCGTTTTCGAGCTCGACCCCACGACCTTCCAATTGCGGCGCCGCGTTTATGCCGCGCGCGCCCACTGGTTCGCGCAGCAGCACACCTGGATTCTGGAGTCCGGATGGGTGCGCGATTTCGATGACGGCCACGTTTCGAGCTACGCCCCATTTGTCGTCGAAGCCTTGCCTGAGCTCGACGAGCCGCCGGCATATTTCAAGCGCGAGATCCGCCAATCCAGCCAGATGAATTGGTCTCAGTTGCGGCGCTACATCGAAGGACTGGAACGCGCGGGCTTTGACGTGGCGCGATTGTCCGTGCAGTTGTACAAGAAGCTGGCGTTTCCGCTGATCTCGCCGATTATTATCTTGCTCGCGATTCCCTTTTCGCTCGTGGTCGGCACGCGCGGCGCCGTCGGCGGACTGGCGCTCGGCCTGGGCATTGGCATATTTTATTGGGCCATTTCCGCGCTATTTGAAGCCATGGGCGCGGTCGGGCAGTTGCCGCCGTTCATGGCGGCGTGGTCGCCGGACGTGATCTTCGGATTCCTGGCGCTTTATTTTTTCTTGCGCATGCCGACGTGATCCGCTGTTACTCAGCAGGACGCACCAGTCTCTCGCTTTAATTAGGAAATTCCGAAAAACAAATCAGCGCGGCAGCAGCGAGCGGATTTTTTGAATCACGAGGTCGACGCCGACTTCATTCGAGCCGCCTTCGGGAATAATCACGTCGGCGTGCCGCTTCGATGGCTCGATGAATTCCATGTGCATCGGCCGAACCGTCTCAAGATATTGCCGCACAACCGATTCCGGCGTTCGGCCGCGCTCGCGAATGTCGCGCCCCATGCGGCGGATGAAGCGAATGTCGGCGTCCGTATCCACGAAAATTTTGATGTCCATCAGCGCGCGCAGAGCCGGATTCTCAAAGATCAGGATGCCCTCGACAATAAGCGCCGGCCTGGGATCGAGACGCGTCGTCTTGCCGGTGCGGCAGTGTTGCGAGAAATCGTAGACCGGTCGATCGACCGATTTCCCTTCGCGAAGCTGGCGAACCTGATCCACGAGAAGCGCGCCATCCACGGAATTCGGATGATCGAAGTTTTGCTTGTGGCGCTCGGCCATCGAAAGATGCGACAGATCCAGGTAGTAGTGGTCCTGCTGAAGGACGAGCGCGGAACCCGGCGGCAGCGCCGAAACGATCCGGTCCGTGATCGTGGTTTTACCCGAGCCGGTACCGCCGCAGATTCCGATTACAAGCGCTTCGGGCAACGGCCATGCTCCCTTCGCGAAAGGCTTCGCGCGCGGGCCAGATTGTGCCAGCCGGGCGGGCAACTGTCGAGAAAATGTGTTAACTCGCTCGGCGGCCCATTCAAAGTGGCGGCACCGCAGACGCCGAGACCATGGGGCCTGGGGACTGCGGCGTAGCGGACTGTTCTGTTTGCCCCAACAGGCGGCGCGGCTACCGCTTGCCTTTGCGGCTGGACTTCTTGGCGTGCTTCTCTTCAATTACGGCTTGCGCCGCCGCCAAGCGCGCGATTGGCACGCGGTACGGCGACGCGCTCACGTAGTTCATCCCCGCTGTATGGCAGAACTTCACGCTATCGGCATCGCCGCCGTGCTCGCCGCAGATTCCAATTTTGAGCTTCGGCCGAGTCGAGCGTCCCCGTGCGATCGCCCACTTGATCAGCAGGCCCACGCCGTCGACGTCGAGCGACTGAAACGGGTCGGCTTTAAAGATGCCGGCCTTCTTCTCGTCGACGTAGTCGGGCAGGAATCGGCCGGCGTCGTCTCGCGAGAGACCCATCACCGTTTGCGTGAGGTCATTCGTGCCGAAGGAGAAAAACTCGGCAACCTCGGCGATCTGGTCAGCGAGCAGCGCCGCACGTGGCAACTCGATCATGGTGCCCACGAGATATTCGAGCTTCACGCCCGCCTTCTTCAATACTTCACCTGCTACTCGATGTGTTGCGTCCGTCAGAATTTGCAATTCCTTACGATCGAGAACCAGGGGATGCATGATCTCAGGTAAAACTTTAATGCCGGTCTTGCGGCACTCGACGGCCGCCTCGATGATCGCGGTAACTTGCATCTCGAGGATCTCGGGGTAGGTGATCGAAAGCCTGCACCCACGGTGGCCCAGCATCGGGTTGGATTCGTGCAATTGTTCGACGCGGCGCGCAACGACTTCCACGTCCACGCCGATTTTCTTAGCAAGTTCCTCCTGGTGCGGGCGGTCGTGCGGCACGAATTCGTGCAGCGGTGGATCGAGAAGGCGGATGGTGACCGGGAAGCCATCCATCGCCTTAAAGATTCCGATGAAGTCGCGACGTTGGAATGGCAACAACTTAGCCAGCGCTTTTCGCCGGGCTTCGGAACTATCGGCTACGATCATTTCCTGAATCGCGAGTTGCCGCTCGATGCTCTTTTCGGGCTGCTCGAAATCCTTGAAGAACATATGTTCGGTGCGACACAACCCGATTCCTTGCGCGCCCATTTCGCGAGCCTTGCGTGCATCGTGCGGTGTATCGGCATTGGTGCGCACGAGCAGGCTGCGTACCTTATCGGTCCAGCTCATGAGTGTGCGGTAGGACGCGGAAAGCTCAGGTGTTACTAGAGCTACTTGGCCTTCGTAGACCGCGCCCTCGTTGCCGTCAAGTGTGATCCAATCACCTTCGCGGACGGTGTGCTCGGCAGCCTTCATGGTCTTGGTCGCGTAATCGATGTTAAGTTTTTCCGCGCCAACAATGCAGCACTTACCCCATCCGCGCGCCACAACCGCGGCATGGCTCGTCTTGCCGCCCGTCGCGGTTAGGATTCCCTGGGCCACGAACATTCCGCCCACGTCCTCGGGGCTGGTTTCGCGGCGCACCAGGATCACGCTCTCGCCGCGTTTGGCCCACTCTTCCGCTTCCGGAGCGCTGAAGATGGCCCGGCCCACGGCCGCTCCGGGAACGGCATTGATTCCCTCGCCCAATCTGCGTTTCGCCAGTTCGGGGCGCGGAACGGACGCGTCGATGACCGGGTAGAAGAGCCGCTCAATGTCTTCCGACTTCACGCGCTCGATCGCTTCTTCCTTTGAGATAAGCCCTTCGTTCGCCATATCCACGGCCATTTTGAAGGTCGCCGTGGGAGTGCGTTTGCCGACGCGCGTCTGCAACATGTACAGCTTGCCTTCTTCGACCGTAAATTCCATGTCCTGCATGTCGCGATAATGCCGCTCAAGCGTTCCGCGAACTTTTTCAAGCTGCTTGTACACCTTGGGCATCAGTTTCGCCATGTCGTCCAAATGCATGGGCGTGCGGATACCCGCGACGACGTCTTCGCCCTGGGCATTGATCAGGAAATCGCCGTAAAAAATCTTTTCGCCGGTGGAAGGGTCGCGCGTGAAGCACACGCCGGTGCCGGAATTCTCTCCGGTATTGCCGAATACCATCTGCACGATGTTCACCGCCGTGCCGACCAAACCAGTGATGTGCTCAACGCGCCGATATGTGACGGCCTTCTCCGCCATCCACGATCCAAAAACGGCGGCGATGGCGCCCCACATTTGTTCTTCCGGATCGTCCGGAAAATCCGTGCCGGTTTTAGACTTAAAGTACTTCTTATACTCTTGGACCAACTCCTGCCATCCTTCCGCAGGGACCGCGGTATCTTCCTTGACCTTGAACTTCGTCTTCATCACACGCAACTTCTCTTCAAGCTCCTCCTTTGGCAAGCCAATCGCAACGGCCGAGTACATCTGCACGAAACGGCGATACGCGTCCCAGGCAAAGCGCTCGTTGCCAACATTTTTTGCGAGGCCCTGAACTGACGTCGGATTTAGTCCCAGATTCAAAATCGTTTCCATCATGCCGGGCATCGAGCGCGCTGAGCCCGAGCGAACACTCACCAGCAGCGGATCCTTCCCATCGCCTAGCTTTTTCCCGGTGGCGCGTTCCAGGCGTTGTATGTTCTTGCGCACCTCGGCTTTCAGACTCGCCGGAAACTTGCGCCCTTGCTTATAGAAGTAATCGCAGCATTCCGTGGTAATCGTGAATCCTGCTGGGACGGGCAATCCGATGCGCGTCATTTCCGCAAGCCCGGCGCCCTTGCCGCCGAGCAAATTCTTCATTTCGCCATCGCCTTCCGCTTTCCCTGCGCCAAAAAAATAAACGAATTTCACTATCGAGCTCCTTTTCCTTTAGTCGAAGTTTGATCTGCTTTTTATTCCCGGCCATTCCCGGCGCGCTCACTCCGCACTTCGTGAGTAAGCGCGCAAAATTCTCGTCGGCGCGCCGACAATTAAAATTGAAAGTTCTACTTTACCGTTGCACTCGGCCCTAGCTTGCCTGCTTCGGAACGATTTCAGAAAAATCCGCGATTGTCGAAAATTGCGCGAGAAGTTCCGCCAGCAACGTGAGGCGATTCTTGCGCACCTCCGCATCCTCGGCCATCACCATCACACTCTCGAAGAATCGATCGACCGCCGGCCGGAGCGTCGCGATTCTTTCCAATGCCTCGCGATATCGGCGCCCGCGCTTCTCCTTATCCGCCTCAACCGCCACGCGCGCCGCGGCCGCGAACAATTCCTTCTCCGCCGGCTCCGTGAAGAGATCCTTCCGCACACTCGAAAGTTTCCACGCGCTGGCCGGTCCAGCCTTTTCCAAAATCTTGCGAATTCTCTTGAAGCTCACCGCCAGCGGCTCGAAGTTCTTTGTGCCCCGAATCGCCTGTACCGCTTCCATTCGCCGCTGCGCGTCAACCAAGTCGTCAGAGCCCGCGGCGAGTGCGGCCTTGATTTCGTCGTACGCGCCGCCCCATCGACCTTCAAACGCAAAACGCGCGCGATCCAGCAGGAAATCGAGCACATGTCGCTCGATTTCGGGAGTGGACGGAACGTGAGGTGGCGACGAACTGAGTATCTTTGCCGCTTGCGCGACCGCGCCCGAAAGTGAAAGCGGCAGTTTACGCTCAACTACAATTTTGACGATGCCGGTGGCCGCTCGCCGCAATGCGAAGGGATCGCTTGAACCTGTTGGCGCAAGCCCCACGGCAAAACACCCAACGAGCGTATCAAGTTTGTCGGCCAATGAAACTGTGCAGCCGGTAAGATTACGTGGGATATCGTCATCGAGGCCGACCGGCCGATAGTGATCCCGAACAGCCTCGGAAATTTCTTGAGGTTCTCCTTGAGCTTTCGCATACAGCCCGCCGACAACTCCCTGCAACTCGGGGAACTCGCCAACCATCTGCGTCACTAGATCGCACTTCGCAAGTTCCGCCGCGCGATCGACGCCGGCAACGCTGGCCTCATGAATTCCCTGCGCGAACCATTGATCCGCAATCCATCTTGCCAGCGCGCGGACGCGTTCAACTTTTTGCGCGTAGCTTCCAAGTTTCTCTTGAAAGGTTACTTGCGCAAGCTTCGGCAGATTGTCGGCCAGCCGACATTTCTGATCGGCCTCCCAGAAAAATCGCGCGTCAGAAAATCGCGCGCGCAGAACGCGCTCGTGTCCCGCGCCGATCAATCCCGCGCGATCGCGATCCAAATTAATCACCGCGAGAAAGCCGGGCGCAAGGCTGCCGTCGCGGCGATCGAGCGCGAAATACTTCTGGTGATCGCGCATCACCGTGGTCAGTATTTCGCGCGGAAGATCAAGAAAGCTAGGATCGAAGCTCCCCGCAATTACGGTGGGATACTCATTCAGATAGACAACCGCGTCCAGCAGAGCCGGGTCATGGTGCAGTTTCGCGCCCGCCCGCTTCGCGAGCCGATCGAGTTCGACTTCAATCTTTCGGCGCCGGTCCTCCGGGCGCGCAAGCACGAAGTTCTGGCGCAAGCGCGGCACGTAATCCTTCGGCCCACGCAACGCAATTTTGGACTTCCCAAGAAAGCGATGCCCGGCAGTGGAATTCCCCGCCGCAATTCCGGCCAAATCAAACCGCACGACTTTGCCGTCGAGCAGCGCCACGACCCAACGCACCGGCCGAATAAAATGTAGGCCCGCCATGCCGGTCCAATACATCGTGCGCGGCCATGGAATTTGCGAGATCGCCTGCGGCAACACTTCGGAGAGAATGTCCTGCGCCGCGCGCCCGCGCGTGATCTTTTTCGCGGCGAGACATTCTCCGCGCGGAGTCGCCACTAAATATAATTTGTCGATCGCGACTCCCTGCTTTTCCGCGAAGCTCGTCGCCGCTCGTGTCGGCGCGCCGACAGAATCGTATGCAACCGATTTTGGCGGACCGACGATCTCGCGCTCCTCATCGGGCTGTCGCAACAGAATCGATGAACACGCCGCCGCAATTCTGCGCGGCGCGAAAAATATCTCAATGCGAGAAGCGTCGGCAATCGGATCAATCAACCGATGAGCTGGCAGATATTTCTCAAGTAGCGCTTTAAACTCGGCGGACGCTAGCGCGATCATTCCCGCCGGGATTTCTTCACAGCCGATTTCAATCAGCAGGTCACCTCGAAGTTTGCTTTTCTTGCTCACGAGGAAACCTCAACCGATTCTGGAGCTCCTGATTTTTTCTGGTCCAGATAATTTGCAGCCACGCGGCAAGCCAGTTGCCTGACGCGTCCCATGAGTTGCGCACGCTCCGTGGTTGAGATCACACCGCGCGCATCGAGCACGTTAAACAAATGCGAACACTTCAAGCAGTGGTCGTACGCGGCAAGCACCGGGAACCGCCGCTTCCCCGCGGCATCTTGTTCCTCGTACGCATCGAGCAGGCGTCCGGCTTCCTTCTCGTGCAACTCAAAAAGACGGCGCGTCGTCGTGGCATCGGCCCAATCGAAGTTGTACGTCGAAAATTGCAATTCCTCGCCAAGCCGCACCTGGCCGTAGCTCACGTCGTCCGACCAGCGCACGTCGTACACGTTGTCCACGTCCTGCAAATATGCCGCGATGCGGTCGAGGCCATACGTCAATTCCACCGAGACCGGATCGAGGTCTATCCCGCCGCACTGCTGAAAATAGGTAAACTGCGTGATCTCCAACCCGTCGAGCAGCACCTGCCAGCCCAAACCCCACGCGCCCAGCGTAGGCGATTCCCAGTTATCTTCCTCAAATCTGATGTCGTGATCGCGCAAACGAATTCCCATCGCGCTCAAACTTTCGAGATACAAATCTTGAATATTTGCGGGTGCGGGCTTCAGGATCACCTGCATTTGATGGTGTTTGAACAAGCGATTGGGATTTTCGCCATAGCGGCCATCGGCGGGACGCCGGCTCGGCTGCACGTAGGCCACGCGATACGGCTCAGGCCCCAACACACGAAGAAATGTTTCAGGATGCATCGTGCCCGCACCCACTTCAACATCGTACGGTTGCTGCAGTACGCATCCGCGCTCCGCCCAAAAGCGCTCCAGGTTTAGAATGAGCGTCTGGAATGTCAGCCCTTTCGGAACTTTATGTTTTACTTTAGCTTTCAAATCATCCTCTTTCCGAGTGTCTCTGTTCGATCTTCGCGCTATCATTTAGATTTCAGCTTCGCGCGTCATTCGCGTTCAAGGAATCGCCGGGAGCTCAAGTGTTTCTCGATATGGCTCTCGATCAGATCGAGCATCGCGCCCGTCACTTGTCTTGTGACGGAGCCCTCCGTTTGCATTTCTTCGAGTTGCGCAAGATTCGCTCGAACGGCTCTCCGCACAAAATCCATACCCACTGCTGATATTTCGCGCGCGCCTGGCGGCCGGCAATTCTCGCAAGCGAGTCCGCCGAGCACCACGTCCAGATAAGCCGGGGCGGCGGCAAGCGACGCCCCGCACGTCGAACAACGATCGAGCGGCGGCAACCATCCGCCGAGCCTTACGGTCCACACAACGAAATAAGCCAGCGGCAACCACGCGTCTTCGATCGTGCGCACGCCGCGCGCGGCCAGCAATAGCAGCCGAAACTGCGCCTCAGCCGGTTCGCGCTCGCCAAGCACGGCTTCGGTTACTTCGCTCATCAGCGCCAGAACCACGCCCTTCGCGTAATCCTGCTGCACATCGAGAAACGATTCGATCAACTCGCACTGCTGAATGCGCACCAAGTCGCGCGTTTCGCGCTCGTAAAACCAAATCCGCACGTGCGACAGCGTTTCAAGGCTCGCGCCGAATCGGCTCTTCGGTTTGCGAGCCCCCTGCGCTACGCCTTTCAGCCGGCCGGTCGAGCGCGACAAAAAACTCACAATCCGATCGCCTTCGCTCAGCGGAAAGCTGCGAAGAATCACCGCCTCGGATTCTACGATTGGCATCCGCGTGTCGGCGCGCCGACGCTGACGGCCGGAATCACAACAGCGTCACGCGGCGTGCAATGAACCATTTTTATTATCACAGCATTCACAGCGGCGCAATTGCGAATCTTCATTCGGACGCTCGTCCGCCCGCGCACTCGTCCAAAAATCCGCGCGCCCATTTCGTCTTGCATTCCGTCATGCCTCGCATACAGTAGCGTCATGGCCAACGAAATGCCAATCGTCGACGTTGTCGGCGCCGGCTTGAACGCGACCGACACATTGATTCGCGTGCCGCACTTCCGCACGCTCGATTCCAAAGTGCGCTTGATCGAAGCCGTCACGCGCGCCGGCGGCGAAGTCGCGTCGGCTCTCGTGGCCTGCCAGCGATGGGGGCTTCGCACGCGCTACATTGGCAAAGTCGGCGACGACGCCGCGGGCCAATTGCAGCTCGACGAGTTCGCACGCGACGGTGTCGAAGCGCACGTTACTGTCGTCCCGAATTGTCAAAGCCAATCCTCTTTCATTCTCGTGGACGACTCCACCGGCGAGCGCACCATCATCTGGCAGCGCGATCCTCGTGTAGAGCTTGAACCCGGCGATCTCGATCAGGAATCCGTCGTGCGCGCGCGGCTTCTGCACGTCACCGGCTCCAGCACAGCCGCAATGTCACGGGCCGCAAAGTGGGCACGGGGCGCGGGCATTCCTGTCACGCTTGACGTCGATGGCGTGTATTCTGGCATTCAAGTGTTACTTGAAGACGTGGACTATCTGATTTCGTCGCGAAATTTTCCCGCTCGGCTCATCGACGACTCGAATCCTCTTACTTCCCTGCCTTCGATGACCAGGAAATTCGGCTCGCGACTGGTTGCCGCGACACTGGGCCGCGAAGGAGTTCTCGCCTGGCACGAATCGCGCTTCCACTATTGCCCTGCCTATCGTGTCCCCACGGTTGATACCACCGGCGCGGGCGATATTTTCCACGGCGGTTTCATTTACGGCCTGCTCCAAAACTGGCCGCTCGATCGCATTCTCGATTTCGCCTGCGCTGCCGCGGCGCTGAACTGCGGCGCGCTCGGCGCGCGCGCCGGAATCGGCTCAGTCCCAGATATCGAGCGCTTGCGTCGCGAGGGCGAGCGTTATCCTGACGCCTACACCGCAGCCGAGCTTGAGGCCGCTCGGAGCGCGCTGTGATTCCGCTGAAATCCGACAATCCGCGCGCCAGTTTTCCCGCGATGAACGTCCTCCTGATTGCCACAAACGCCGCCATCTTTCTTTACGAGCTTTCGCTCCCGCCGCGCGCAGGCAACCGCCTGATTTACGAGTTTGGACTGGTGCCCGCGCGCCTGAACATCTTGATGGAACCTACCCGCCACATGCACGCCGCGCATGCCACGATCGAGGCCGCTGTGCTTCCCTTGCTCACCTGCATGTTCCTTCACGCCGGCTGGCTGCATTTGCTTGGCAACATGCTTTTCCTCTGGGTGTTCGGCGGCAGCGTGGAAGATCGCATGGGCCACATCGGCTACCTGGTGTTCTATTTGGTGTGCGGCCTGGGAGCGGGCGCCGTGCACACGGCGTTCAACTGGGGCTCCACCGTGCCGACCATCGGCGCTAGCGGAGCGATTTCCGGCGTGATGGGCGCATACATCGTTCTGTTCCCGCGCTCGCGCATCCTCACCCTGGTTCCCTTGCTGAT
>JBAQYV010000181.1:0-12056 GCA_049790315.1 Candidatus Acidiferrales bacterium
GTCTGGCGGCACCGGCAGAATTCCCGCGAGGCACGTTGCCGGGTCTGACCCAATCGCCACGGCCACCTCGATGCGCCCCATCGGATCGATCGCGCGCGCGCGTCTGAAATGTTCCGCTCCATGCTTCTGCGTCTGCCAATGCATTCCCGTCGAGCGATCGTCGAACACCTGCATGCGATACACGCCCACGTTGCGCTTGCCCGTCTCCGGATTTTTCGTGATCACCAGCGGCCAGGTGATGAAGCGCCCCGCATCTTTCGGCCAGCATTGCAGGATCGGAAATTCCGAAAGCGAAAATCCGTCGCGCCGAATCACTTCCTTGCACGGACCCGATCGCACCGTCTTCGGGAAAAACGATCCCAACTCCGCCAGCTTCGGCAGCATCTTGATTTTCTCAAACAATCCCTGCGGCGATTGAAAATCGATGAACGATCGAATGCGATCCGCGACTTCTTCCACGCGCTCAACTTCGAGCGCCATGTTCATGCGCCGTTCGCTCGCAAGCAAATTAATTGCCAGCGGCACGCGCGATCCCTTCGGATGCTCAAACAGCAGCGCCGGTCCGCCCGCGCGCAAAACGCGCTGCGCCACTTCGGTAATCTCGAGCACCGGATCCACTTCCGTAGAAATCCGCCGCAGCTCCCCTTCCTTCTCCAGCCGCGCAATAAATTCCCGCAAATCCCGATACGCCAACTCGTCCTCCCGGCCGTTCTTTTGCTTTTCCTCGTACGGGCGGAGCTTGTCTCCGCCGCCTTATCGCGCGCCACGAAACGGAAGCACTCTAACACGATCCATATGGTTCGAGTCCCGGAGGGGCGGCACATTTTAGCCCAGGGCGTGAGCCTTGGGTGCGCATCGCAAACCGGCCCGAGCCCCAGAGGGGCGACGCACTCTGTTCAGATCTATGCTCGGCCTCGCCACAAAACCAAAACGAGCATTTGCCGCGCGTCGAAGCTAGAATAGCCCCGAGGAGCATTGATCGCCCCGTGAGCGAAAAAGACCCCCCGTCGCCATCGTCGCCGCCAGACCCCGGCGCCAATCCCGCTCCCGGCAACGTCACCGCGCAGCTCGATCCTTTCCAAGCGGAAATGGAATTGCTAATTCGGGGCGAATCCGGCGATCCTCATCACATTCTCGGCCCACATTATCTCGGCGATCCCGCGAAACGCCAAGTCGTCGTCCGCGCGTTCATCCCGCGATCCAGTCGCGTCTCTTTAATTCTCGACGCCGCTCCCGACGCTCCAATTCTCGCCGAGCGCATTCATCCCGCCGGAATCTACGCTGCCACGCTCCCCGGCGAACGCGAATTGCCTCTCGCGCCCAATTCGTATCGTTGGCGGGTCCGCGAGCAAGGCTTTCCCGACCGCGAATTCCGCGATCCGTACGCCTTCGCTCCCCTACTCACCGATTTCGATATTCATCTTTTCGGTGAGGGCACGCACACCGAAGCCTACGAAAAACTCGGCGCGCACGTCGTTGAGGTCCAGGGTGTGGCCGGAGTCTCCTTCGGCGTGTGGGCGCCGAACGCGCAACGCGTCAGCGTCGTGGGCGATTTCAATCAGTGGGACGGCCGCACGCATCCCATGCGCAGCCGCGGCGCATCGGGTCTTTGGGAATTGTTCGTGCCGGGCCTCGCGGAAGGCGCGATCTACAAATACGAACTTCGCACGCGCCAGGGCGGCCTTCCCTTCCTCAAAGCCGATCCTTACGGCTTCCGCGCGGAGTTGCGCCCACGCACCGGCTCCATCGTCGCGCGCCTCGACAAATATAAATGGAACGACGCCGCGTGGATCGCCGATCGCGCAAAGCATAATTGGCTCGCCTCGCCCATCACGATTTACGAAATCCACCTGGGCAGTTGGCGCCGCAACGCCGAGCAGGGAAACCGCTGGCTTACTTATGGCGAGACCGCCGATCAGCTAATTCCCTATTTGCGGCAAATGGGCTTCACGCACATCGAGCTGATGCCCGTGATGGAGCATCCCTTCGATGGCTCATGGGGCTATCAAACCGTCGGCTACTTCGCGCCCACCAGCCGTTACGGCAGCCCGGAAGATTTCATGGCGTTCGTCGATCGCTTGCATCAGGCCGGCATCGGCGTGCTGCTCGATTGGACGCCCGCGCATTTTCCGCGCGATGCGCACGGCCTGGCCGAATTTGACGGCACGCATCTTTACGAGCACGCCGATCCGCGCCAGGGCACGCAGCCCGATTGGGGCACCTTGGTTTTCAACTACGGCCGCACGGAAGTCCAGAATTTCCTGATCTCAAACGCGCTCTTCTGGATGGACAAATATCACGTCGATGGACTGCGCGTGGATGCTGTCGCCTCCATGCTCTATCTCGATTATTCGCGCCGGCCCGGCGAATGGGTGCCCAATGAATTCGGCGGCCGCGAAAATCTCGGCGCCATCGCGCTGCTGAAACGCCTAAGCGAAGCCGTGCACGGCCGCTTCCCGGGCACGCTCAGCATCGCCGAAGAATCCACCGCGTGGCCAGCCGTTTCGCGCCCCACCTATCTCGGCGGACTCGGCTTCGACCTCAAATGGAACATGGGCTGGATGAACGACACCCTTAAATATTTCGCGCTCGATCCCATCTATCGCAAGTTCCAGCACAATCGCATGACGTTCTCGATGCTCTACGCCTTCACCGAAAATTTCGTCTTGCCGCTTTCGCACGACGAAGTCGTACACGGCAAAGCCTCCCTGCTCCACAAAATGCCCGGCGATTCGTGGCAGCAATTCGCCAATCTGCGTCTGCTCTTCGGCTATATGTACGCGCATCCCGGCAAGAAGCTGCTTTTCATGGGCGGCGAATTCGCGCAACGCGAAGAATGGAATCACGACACCAGCCTCGATTGGAATCTGCTGCAATTTCCCCCGCACCATCAGGGCACGCAGCGCCTTGTTGCCGACCTCAACGCCCTTTGCCGCCGCGAGCCGGCCCTGCACGAAGTCGATTTCGAATGGCGGGGTTTTGAATGGCTCGATTGCACCGACGCGGAAGACAGCGTCCTAAGCTTCGTTCGCCGCGCGCGCGACGAAAAAGACATCCTGATCGTCGTCGCGAATTTCACGCCCGTGGTCCGCAACAATTATCGCGTGGGCGTCCCCGAACCCGGCCTCTATCGCGAAATCCTAAACACCGACGCCGAATCCTACGGCGGCAGCAACGTCGGCAATCTTGGCGGCGTACAGTCTGAGTCCATCCCCTGGTCGAATCTCTCGTTCTCCCTGAACCTGCGCCTTCCCCCGCTTGCCGTAACAATCTTCAAACTCGATCGCCGCTAACGCGCTTCTTCGCTGCTTTTGAACGCAACCAGGGGACCTAGCCGCACGTAGCAGATAGAAGCTGCTGCCCGCTTTTTTGTAGCCTCACGTCTCCGCGCCGGAAGGGGGCGCAAGGCGTGTCTCCGAACGCAGATTAAGAAATGAGTGAATTGAATGCGGGTGCGGCGCACTTTATCGCAGGTGCGGCGGGCAGCCAATCCGGGCCTACCAGGAAAGGAATCATAGTAAGATTCGCGCCAAAACTTTTTGGAGTAAGACATTGGAACTTCGGGAAACGCCAGGGCAGTTGTGTATCGAGATTCGCGCCCCAGCCGTTCTGAAAAACCCAAACGCGATCTCCAGGTTTCAAGCCATGCGCGTGCGCCATTGCTTCGAATTCCGCCGCGAAATTGCGCGGCGTCAGTTTGTATATGTTGTACGTCGTGGAGACCACTGAATAGCCGTCGCAGTTGAACGTGGTGAATTCGCCCTGCGGTTGTTCGGATTGCGCGGCGCGCTTCGGGCCGCAAAGATAATACGCAAGCGGCAGACTGCTTTGGTAGTCCGTCAGGATAATCTCGTCCTGCGGAATTGATTGATGAATATAATTCATCGCGCCCGTCATCAATGCGCGGCTCTGATTTTCTTTTTTTATGAATGGCTCGAATGTTTGCGTCGATGTGCTCGATGCTCCCATGATTAGGGCCGCGATCAAAAGCCCGGCCCAAAGTTTCTGCTGGTAGACGGCGGCGAGCAGGAAACTCACTGCGGCAATCGCAAAGGGCGCCAGAAACACCGTGTGGCGTGTGCCCGCGTACGGATAGATTCCTGCAATGGCTGCCGCCCAGACCGCCGCGAATGGGAGCAAAACAAGAATGCCCAGGTGCTGCGAGCGGCCTTTGGGGTCGTGCGCCGCAATATCCCGGAAGAATAGAACCGCGACCCCGACCGCGAAGATTAGAACCATTGCGAGGGCCACGGATTTTAGCCCATACAGAAAATAAAAAATGTCCAGTGTGCGATCCCACGTGAATGCCAAAAGACTTTCACGGCCCGCGTGGAAGTAGGCGTCATCCAGCGGCTTCTCCCAAAGAGCCATGCTATTTTTTGTAATCTTCGATACATGAGTCACGTAGAGGAACCCATAAATCGCGAGCGCGCCGATTTGCCCGATAACCCACGCCAAAGAAATGTTTCGCGGAAATCTGTCTTCCACGATTCGGGCCAGCGCATAAATTCCGATCGCGGCAACAAAGAAAACAGCCGAGTAATGAGTAAGAATCGCCAGGTACAGAAAAACACTGAAGCACCACATTCTGACAGCGGACACTTCCTCGAAAGCCCGCTCCAGAAAATACAAGGCAGCCGCCATGCAAAATAACAGCACGGCGTATTGCCGCAGCTCAGCCGACAAAGCGATCAAAGCCGGTGAAAACGCCGCGAAAATAACGCCGATCAAGCTGGCGGCTTCCCCGAAAACAATCTTGATCCACTTGAAAATGACCCAGCAAAAAGCCGTTCCCGCCAATACCGAGGGCAGGCGAAGCATCAGTTCCGAGCGGCCAAGGAAGTGCCAGAAGTAGATCAGGATATAAATCAGCGGGGGATGTGCGTTCGTCAGGCTGGCTTTGTACGCAAGGAAAGCGGACGGCTGATTGATCAACAAATAGTCCAGCGCTTCGTCCGGATTTAAATAGCTTCTGCCCGCGACAAATAGCCTGATCACAAAACCCGCGGCAACGATGAGAAGCGCGACGCTATTGAGATGATCGTTGAGCCAACGCTCGACAATGCTTGCCCAGCTTGGCGCGCCGCGCCCTGGCGGAGACGCTGTAACCCGCGTCGCCGAATCGGTCTGAATCTCAATCGCGCCGGAATTCATTGGCTGCATACGTTCCTGTTGTAATTCGCGGTGGAGAAAACAGTCGGAAGCCCCATGGACGAATGTGCGGTGCGGTTGCGTTCACCAGGCAGCGAGCCATACCGCTTCCCAACCGGCGTCCTGCGCACGCCAATCACTCACTGCACTCTCCGGTATCTGGAATGAAAGGTTTGAAATTGGCGGAACTGGACAAGCGATATCCTGTGCATGATGAAGCGTCCTAACAGAAGAAGAATACTCAGCCCGTAGATTATGCTGTCGACCAGACTCGCATTGGACGCTTCGGGAAAGTATTTCGTCGGCACAGGCGCCTCTTTAATCCTGAAACCGAGATGAGACGCTTGCACCAGCATTTCCTGGTCGAATACGAACTTATCCGAGTTCAACGCAAACGGAATCTCTTCCAGAACTCGCCGGCTATAAGCTCGATAGCCTGTGTGATATTCGGACAGATTCAATCCCAGAGTCCAATTCTCGAGTTTGGTTAGGAACTTATTTCCCAGAAACTTCCACCACGGCATGCCCTGCGCCAGAGTGTTGCCTCCCAGGAATCGGGAACCCAGCACGATATCGGCGTCACCGGCCTTGATCGGAGCTACAATTTCGGGCAGAAGCGTCGGATCGTATTGGTAGTCCGGGTGAAGCATCACAACGATGTCCGCGCCTTCCCTCAGAGCTTCCGTGTAGCATGTCTTCTGATTGGCGCCGTAGCCGAAATTCCGCGTATGCACGAAAACGGTGAGGTTCAATTCGCGCGCTATTTCAAGCGTCGCGTCCGTGCTCCCGTCGTCGACCAGAATAATCTGATCGATCGCGTGATGCGGGATATCCTCGTACGTGATCTTCAGCGTTTTCGCGGCATTGTACGCAGGCATCACCACGATGATTTTCGGTCGCTCCGATTGGCCTTCTGGCAATGCCATCGTCTTCTCCCGGCGGGAATATCCATTAGACTCACCACGGTAGCGGCGTGTCGATATAGCATTGGTTTTCGTTGTCTGAACCGATACCGGTGCTTACAAATTCGGCCGGACACCGGCGCGGCAGGGTAGGTTCCGGCGCACGGATTGTCCGGGCCCGCTAACCGTGCCGCTGTAGATGGATTTACTGCGAAGTGTTTGTGCGGCCGAGTCGAGCCAGCCACGGCGGACCGAACCAAACTTTTCGCAAGCGTCAAACGGTGGACCGCGCCGGTCGAAATTCGCTGCGCCGCTTGAACCCGTCACTCCGCCGATTGCGCGTGCGCGGCCGTTTCCCTGCCCGGAATGAAATAAACTTCTTCCTTCATCTGCGTCTTCAGCCAGCCGCGGCGCCGCAAAATTCCTTTGCTGTTCTCGATCATCGTAGGATGCCCGCACAAATAGATGCTTGTGTTATCCGGTGTCAAGCCCCACGAATCTGCATACTTGCGAATCAGATCGTCCACGCGCCCATCTTCTCCATGCCAGTCCTTATCTTCCCACGGCCTGCTGACCGTCGGCACGTACGTAAGCCACGGAGCCTCGGCTGCGTACCGCTCGATTTCCTCGCTATACCCGAATTCCCACGAGCGGCTTGCTCCGTTCAATATGTAGAGCTTGTGCTCGCCCGCGAACTTGCCATCCTTCCAATCGCGATACAGCGTGCGCGCGTAACTCACGAACGGCGCGATGCCCGTCACCGTCGATACGCACAAATGATTCGGCCGACCGCTCTTGACGTCCAGCGTGAATCGCCCCTTCGCAATCTTGCGGCAACTCAGCGTGTCGCCAATTTTCAAATCATACAGCAAAGGCGTCAATTCACCCTGCGGCACCAACTCGACGAAAAATTCCAGGTGGGATTCGTACGGAGAGGAAACGATCGAATACGCGCGCTCCACCAGCTTGTCAGGCGTCGCCACGCCCAGCGTGGCGTACTGCCCCGCCGCAAAGCGGAATTCTCCGCCCGCCTCCATGCGAAACATCCACAGGTCCGAGGCGAACTCTCTCCGCTCCACCACACGCGCCAGATAGAACTTGTCGGGCGCCAAGGACATTCCGAATCTCCCGTTCGGGTACGGGCTCACATTGGAACCCGCCAGCGATATTGTTGCTGTTGTCTGAAGTTGCTGGCGAAAACCGCCACCCCGCGGCCTCGCGCGCAGGTCTAATGTTGCGGCGGCGCGCCCATCCCACCCATATCGGGCATCTGCATCACGGTTGGCGTGCCGGTGATCATATCCTTCGCATCGGTGACCACTTTCTCCAGCTCCATTGCAGTGCCGTTCTTGCTGTTCATCTTCACCAATCCCCACGGCGAAACCTTCGACGTGATCCACACGTCGTCGCCATCCGTGCCTCGATAGTGCTCGCACGTAAACGTTCCCGCGGGCACCGTCACGGTTTCGCTGCCCATGTCCTGCGCGCTTTTGCTGATATCTGCCGACTGCGGCGGCGCTTGACGCCCGCCGGGCATCATCCCGCCCGCCGGCATGTCGATTTCCATCGGCGGTCGTCCCGCCATTTGCATGATCATCTTCGTTTGGTGCGTGCTCCCGCCGTTCACCGCGACGAGCATTTTGATATACACGGTGCCGCCCGAGCGCGGATCCTGCGACGCAATCTCCAGCCAATAGCCGGGAGCGCCATCCACGTCTTCTTTGCCCACCACTGAAATCCCGATACTTTGCGGGGGCTTACCCGCCGTCGTCATCTGATACACGGCGCCCGAGCCGATCACGGGATTGAATATCCCCTTGAACTGTCCCGCCGCTCCGCCGCCCATCATGCCCGGCATCTGCGCTGAAGCCACCGCCCCGCCGGCCAGCATCGCGGCGGTGCAAATCCAAATTGTCGAAGTGTGTCGCAAGATTCGCATCGTTAAGCTCCCGTGCGAAAGAATACGCGCGTCGCGCGTTCCTAAAAATCCGAACCGTTCTGGCCGGTCATCTTCGTGAAATCGAAATGAGCTTTCAGATCGAACTTCCCGTACTTGCAGACAAAATCCACGCCCTTGGCGTCCGCCGGAAAAACGGGCGCTCCGGCCGCGTTCTTTTTCGCAAAATGAAACGTCATCGCCTGCACCGTCTTCCCGTCAGCGGCGCGGCCCAGTTCGACTTTCACCGGCATCACGTGATCCGCACTGTCTCTCGATTCAAGGTAAGTCGCCTGCTGCACTTTCTGTATCGCGTCGGTGGTGTCGAGCACGCCGAATGGCGTCATGTCTCCGATCAACGCGATGTCGTACGTATCGGAAACCGCGTTCGCGTACGCCTCGGCGTCTGCCGTGTCCCCCTGATGACTGAGTTCCGCATTCCGGGCAATCGCGTGGCGCATCGTAACCGCCGAAGTCCATCGCACCGTGTAGCTCGAGGTAGCCCCCACGCTTCCCGGCGCCGGCGGACCTCCCTCGTCCGGCTTGGCCGCCGCGCCGTTCGCGGCGGGAGCTGGCGGGGTCGTCCAGAACTTCCCCACCGTCGTCTCCTTCACCCACGGCGAATCGTTCAGAATCTTGTCAACATCCTTCGCATCCCACTGTTTGTAATCCTTTGCTCTCCAAACATCTGTAGCCAGCACACTTCCGGCCATAGCCAGCGCGATCACCATCCCCGCTAGCCGCGTGGAAACCTTCCGCATCCACTCCTCCTGAGTTCCGAAACGCGCGGCACGCGCCTTCGCACACCTTTAGTCGCACAGCGTTGTATCAGATTCCCGAGCAGCGGCGCAACCAATCCGCGCAAGCTTCCGCGCGCGCTATTCGTACGCCAGCGCATCCACCGGATCGCTCGCCGCCGCGCGCAGCGCCGGGTACAAACCGCCCGCCATCGCTCCCAAAATCGTCAGGCCAACCGCGCGCAGTACCCAAATCGGCTCGATCAGGATTGACAGCGTGGGCGCCGTATGCCGCAACAGCTCCAGCAGCGAGCCCGTAAAAATTAATCCAAACACCACGGCCAGCCCCGCCATCACCAGCGCCTCAACGGCGATCAACCCGCAAACTTCGATCTTCGAGAATCCCAGCGCCTTCAATATCCCAATCTCCCGCGTGCGTTCCAGCACCAGCGTGTGCATCGTCAGCAGCACCACCAGAAAGCTGATCGCGACGCCCAGCCCCACAAAGGTGTGCACGAACGGATCGATCCCGGGCAGGTTCGTGGACGTAACCAGGCTCAAGTAATCCGCGATCGATTGCACTTTCGAATCCGGCGTGATTTTCACGATTTCCGCGCGCACCGCGTCCGTGTGCCCGTCGCTGAGCACGTAAAACATCGAGGCGCGTCCCTCCGCGCTCTGTATATATTGAGCCGTCGCCAGCGGAATGAAAAAGCGCGCGCCCTTGCCGTGCAGCACGATTCCGCACACCACGAATTGATGGTTCACCAGATCTACCACGCTGCCTATTTTCAAGTGTTTCGAGTGCGCCATCAGATCGTCGGCGATTACCTGATTCGGCGCTGTGAACGGACCGCCCGACAGAAATTTGAATCCCTGGCTCAAACTCGCATAGCGATCGTAGTCGATGCCGTCGATCATCACCACATTCGCCCCGCCCACCGCCATCACTACCACCACCGGAGCCACATCCTTGACGCCCGGCAGCCGCGCGATCTTCTCGCCCAGCGACTGCGGCATCACCGCGCTTGAAAATGGAATGAAAATCGAAGAGTTCGGCGGCTGCACGATGATGTCGGCGCCCACTCCCTGCTGCTGCGTGCGCCAGTACGACAACATTCCCGAAGTGAGACCCACAACGAACAGGATCAGCAACACTTGCAGCGACATCGCCGCCACGCTCAGCGTCGAGCGCAACGGCCGCACGCCGAGATTGTTCCACACCAGCCGCCAATAAATGAATCGGGATTCCATTTCGCTTCGATCGACGAAAAAATAAGACCGCCGTTAAACCGGAACGTACTCTAGCATTGCCCCGCGAACCGGTCAAAGTACGCGCTGCGGCAATTCACGGGCCACGCTGCGCGCAGTCTTCTGCCCACATCGGATTAATTTTCGATGATTTCAACAGTTGTGTTGAAAACTGTGTGGAAAAGAATCCCATCCGCCGCGTAACCGCGCTTAGCTACTCCGATTTACGCGGATTGCACACAGATGGGGCAGCCAACACAATCAAAAGACTTGCGAGAGGAGATTTGCAGCGCCGCGATTTCGAACTCTTCAGAGGAAAAACATGGCAGCGGAATTTGTTTCACCAGAAACCACTCCCACGCCGTTACAACGTCCATCTTTTCAGTACCAACGCGGCGGACGTTCCAGCGCCACCTGAATCGTTTGCTGATCTTGATCCACTTCATAGTACTGCCCGAACGATTTCCATCCCTGCGCCACGATCTGTATCAGCACTTTCCCCTGCGGAACATCCGGGGCGCGCGCCACGCCTTCCTGATTCGTTTTCAGATCGAACTCAATTTTCTTATCCCTTCCAATTTTGCGAACTTCCGTAAACTTGATGTATACGCTCGCTTCCGTCACCGGCACTTTATCCTTGCCGCCCACCACTTCCACCAGCAACCACGACGCAATGGCCGCCGGCGCATCGTCCTTATCCTTCTTCTCTTTCTTGGGCTTACCCGTATCGGGCGCGAGGGCCGGAATCGCCGAAGAATCGGGCGCCGGAGATGTAGCGTCGTTCCCCGAGCTATTCCCCGTCGAGTCCGGAGGCGCGGTCGTGGTCTGCGCCGTCGCGGAGAATTGCGGCCACGCGAGCATTAGGCACAGCAATCCCAGGCCCGCTGACCATGCGATGAACTTTTCCGCGCCCACTCGCAAATTATTTCCTGAATTGGCCCGCATTAAATCCACACGCCTCTAGTTTGACTGCGGCAATCGCCTGCGCTAACTTCGATTCGCACGATTTGCACCCTGCGGCGCCTTCATTTCTCTTACGCCGCCCAGGAATTTTGTGCAAGAGGATTCCGCGCCGGGGCAACCGAGCGTGCCCGCGCGAGTTTCGATAGTTAGTAAGCGTTTGTAAGGGCGGAGCGTCTCTCCGCCCGTGTTTGCAGTAGCCGTAGCTTTTCCGGATGGCCCGTCCTTGCGATTTTCGCAAGGGTAGGTCTGTCTTTCCGGTTTTTGGCCCACGCAAAGCCGCGGCGTCTCGCAGAGCCAGGCGAACGACGCCCCAGTTTCCGTACAAGCCGGACCGCGCCGAGGCGGACTGAACTTCGGTCCGCAAAAGAAAAGGAGTTCACAAATGGGCTTTGCAACCGATGCCATTCACGTCGGGCAAGAACCAGATCCCGCCACCGGCGCCATAGTCGCGCCCATCTACCAGACCTCCACCTACGTCCAGGACGCCTTCGGCCAGCACAAGGGCTACGACTACGCGCGCACCACGCATCCCAATCGCCAGGCATTGGAACGCACCATGGCGTGCCTCGAAGGTGGCTCCGCAGCTTACGTTTTTACGTCCGGCATGGCCGCGATTGACACTGTATTTCGCCTCCTGCGCCCCGGCGATCACGCCATCGTCTCCGATGCGGTCTACGGCGGAGTCTTTCGCCTGACCACGCAGTTCCTCGTTCAATTCGGCATCGAGTTCAGTTTTGTGGATACCTCGTCGCCCGAGGACGTCGAGCGCGCCGTGAAGCCCTCCACACGCATGATCTACGTGGAGACGCCGACGAATCCCACCATGAAGGTCACCGACATTGCCGCAATCGCGCGCATCGCTAATGCCCACAAGTCCACGCTGGTGGTGGACAACACATTCCTCAGCCCGTACTTCCAGCAACCCATCAAGCTCGGCGCGCGCATCGTGGTCCACTCCATGACGAAATACCTCAATGGCCACAGCGATGCCGTCGGCGGCGCGGTCGTGCTAACTCAGCAGGAAGACGCCGAACGCATCTATTTCCTCCAACGCTCAGCGGGCGCCGGCCTCGCCCCCATGGATTGCTTCCTGGTTTCCCGCGGAATAAAAACCTT
>JBAQYV010000182.1:0-6757 GCA_049790315.1 Candidatus Acidiferrales bacterium
CCTGAATTCGGATCCTTCTTCTTTTTCCTGCGTTGCAAAGTTTCCACCGCTTCCTGCTTCTCGTACTCGATCATTTCTTCTTCGGTCATTTGGTAGTCTTCGCGCGTCGCAAACATATTTGTGGCGCGGGTGCCGCCGTGGGGTCCGGCCTTCTCGCGTTCGACGCGGCTCAGCTTCCGCACCGCGCCGCGCGCCGCAAAATCGGGCCGCACGTGCCGGATGGGCGCGGCAATGGACGAGGTCTCCATCAGCAGATCGCTCACTTTTTCCAGAAAATCGTGCAGGTGAAACGGCTTCAGCGCGTACGGTACGTGCTCGCGTTCGAGCACGGGCTGTGCGATCGCGCCGGCCAGCTCCGGCACAAGAAAAAGCACGCGCGCCCGCTTGTGTCCGTCTTCAAGCGGCGCCGCCTGCGCCAGTTCCTTGAGCGTGGTGAACAGCGGACCGTCGAGGCCGGTCAGAGAAACGTTGGCGATCACAAGTGACCAATCGCCGCCGGCAAGTTCCGGCAGCGCTTGGCTTGCCTGGGGCACGATCCCGACGCGCCAGCCCTCGGCGTCAAGAAGCTCACGCAAGGCGGTCTGACTGGAACGGTCGTCGTCAACGATCAGGATACCAACGGTGGGCATCAAGGACCTTTTCAACTGCCAGTAGAAAGTATATCGCCTGCGATGCGTTCTCTTTTCGCGCAAGTGCCGGACCGGACCCTATGGGTCACTGGCCGGGAGACCAGCTATGGCGCGTCGAACGCGCGTCGGCACCATTACTCAAAAGGAGAATAAAAGGCGAAAACTACTTGACATGGCGAAATAAAAGCGAATAATCACTCCACGGCGAGGTTGGTTATGGCCACTGCTCCCACGGTTCACGGATCGCATGCAAACGATAAGGTTTTGCTGCGTCGCGCGAGCTAACCCACTCCCTCCTTATTTCCCCTCGTCCCCAGCCACGGGGACACAGACAGTCAGGCCACCCGCGATTCCAGCGGAACACTCGAATTGCCGGCTCCAAGCGCCGGCATTGCCCGCCTCGCCGCTACCTCCCCTTTAGGTGCCGCTAAACGCGGCACGGAATATTTTCTGTTGCCCGTGAAGTCGATTCTGAATCGCTGCGATTCCGAGCGCGTGCCCTTCGGCTGGACAGTGAACCCCTATCGCGGCTGCGAATTCGGCTGCCTCTACCGCTTCGCCCGCTACACGCACGAATATATGAACCTGGATGGCGCCGATTTCGAGCGCAAGATTTACGTGAAGCAGCATGCGGGCTGGCTCGCCGGCCGCGATTTGGCCGAAGAAGATACCGCGGGCGAACACATCGCCATCGGCACGGCTACCGACCCGTATCAACCGGCTGAAGGCGAATTCCATAACACGCGCGCGATTCTCGAGCGCATGGCGCGACGCGAAGGTCTGAGCGTTTCGATCACCACGAAATCCGATCGCGTGACAAATGATCTCGATCTGATCCGGCAAATCGCCACACGCTCTTCGATTTTCGTCAATCTAAGCGTCACCACGTTGCGGCCGCGTCTCGCGCGTCTGCTCGAACCGCGCGCGCCGCGCCCTGATTTGCGTCTGGCCGCCGTGCGAAAGCTTCGCGACGCCGGTGTGGCCGCGGGGGTACTTGCCATGCCGGTGCTGCCCGGCATCACCGATAGCCAAGCCGATCTCGACGCGCTCGCGCACGCCGCGGCCGATGCCAGCGCACAGTGGTTCGCCGCATGCGCCGTTTTCCTGATGCCCTCGGCGCAAAAGCAATTCTTTCCGTTTCTCGAAAAGCGCTGGCCCAAGCTCGCCCACCGCTATCGTCAATGGTACGGGCAGAATGCCTACGCGCCGGAAGACTATCGCAAACAACTTTCCGAGCGCGTAGCGGCGCTGCGCCAAAAATATGATTTAGGTTCGCGCCCAGACCGTGCGGAGCGCCCTTCTACGGAGCGGCAACTCTTCGAGTCCACGGGCCGGCAAAATTGTGGCGCGCGGCGGGTTGTGGCTTCGCCCCGCGACTGATCGCCTCTACCGGAACAGATTGATTTTCGCGAGATCGACGATTTCGTCGCCGCGCCCGCTGAAAACCGCCTTGAGCGTGAATAAGCTGAATCCTTTCACCTGCTCGGCCGTAATCGTTGGCGGAATGGATAGTTCTTGCCGATTCACAATAACTTCGATCAACGCGGGGCCGCGATGCTTCAGTGCCTGGGCAATCATCGGCCGCACCTGAGCCGGCGCTTCCGCCGTTAACCCGAGCAGCCCCGCGCCCTCCGCCATTTTTGCAAAGTTCGGATTCTCCAGCTTGGTCGCGAAATCAAGCATCCCTGCCGCTTTCATTTCCTGCTCCACAAACGCCAGCGAATCGTTCTTGAAAACGATGATCTTCACCGGCGCGTCTAGCTGCTTAAGCGAGAGCAGATCCCCCATCAGCATCGCGAGGCCGCCATCTCCCGAAAGGGATATCACTTGCCTATCGGGGTGACTGACCTGCGCACCGATGGCCTGAGGCAGCGCATTCGCCATGGACGCGTGATTGAACGAACCGACCAACCTCCGTTTGCCGTTCATCGTCAGATAGCGAGCCGCCCACACCGTCGGCGTGCCCACGTCGCAAGAAAAGATTGCGTCATTGGCCGCAAGGTCGTCGAGCACTCGAACAACGTATTGAGGATGTATCGGACTTTTGCCGGAACCTTCGGTCGCAAGTTCGTCGAGGCCCTTGCGCGCCTTGCGATAGTGTTCTACGGAAGCCCTCAGATGTTTGTCGCTCCCGTTCTTGCTCAACGCGGGCAACAGCGCGCGCAGCGTTGTCTTGGTGTCTCCCACGAAGCCGTAATCGACCTTCGTGCGCCGCCCCAACTGTTCTCCCCGCACGTCGATCTGCACGATCGTGGCGTCCTTCGGATAAAACTGCTGGTAGGGAAAATCGGTTCCGAGCATCAACAACAGGTCGCAATCCATCATGGCGTGATAGCCGGAGGTGAATCCGAGCAGGCCGGTCATGCCCACGTCGAATGGATTGTCGTACTCGATGAACTCTTTCCCGCGCATGGCGTGCACGATCGGAGCATTCAATTTGCCCGCCAGTTCGATCAACTCCGCATGCGCGCCCGCGCAGCCCGCCCCGCCCAGAATCGTGATCTTCTTCGCCTTGTTCAGAATCTTGGCCAGCAGAGCGATCTCATCCTCAGACGGGCAAACGCCTGGCTTCGGCGGCGGAAAATGCAATCGCGGCTCTTGCTCGATCGCATCGCGCAACGCCACGTCTCCGGGTATGGAGACCACCGCGACGCCCCGGCGCGACACCGCTGTTTGTATCGCGATTTCCAAAATGCGCGGCATCTGCTCCGCCTGCGAAATCATTTCGCAGTAATGGCTGCACTCCGCAAATAGATGTTCCGGGCGAGTCTCCTGAAAATATCCGCTTCCAATCTCGTTGCTCGGGATTTGCGCCGCGATCGCCAGCACCGGAACGCGGCTGCGATGGCAATCGTAGAGGCCGTTGATCAAATGCAAATTGCCGGGGCCGCAGCTTCCCGCGCACACGGCGAGCCTCCCGGTAAGGTGCGCTTCCGCGCCCGCGGCAAACGCGGCTACTTCTTCGTGCCGAACGTGAATCCATTTGATTTGTTTCTGCGCGCGGATCGAATCCGTAATCCCGTTCAGCGAATCGCCCGCGATCCCGTAAATTCGCTCCACACCCGCTACCGCGAGCGTGTCCACCAGCAAGTCCGCTACTCTCTTTTTCGCCATCACGCAGTCCCCTGTGTTTTCGTGGTTTAGCGCCGGTTCATATTCCTGTCCGCTGCGAAACGCACGAGGATTGGATGAATACGCGAGGCGAAGAGAGGCTGCGTTCTTACAATTTTAGTTCTAAGTATTTCAAGGCATGATGATACGTGAGGTTTCCTTGGGCGCGGCCGCAACGGCCCGGGGAAATTGCGCGCGAAGAAATTGCAGGTAGCCTCGCGTCTTGGGTCTGCCATTCGACCGGCTGCGGCCCACGCGCGCTAGAAAAACCAGCAACTTGAAAATATCGGTTTCTTTCGAGGCGGGCGCGCCGGCGCGGCGCTCGGGTCGTTTCCACTCCTCGAAAAATCTAAGCAATGTGCCGTATAGCGCCTGCGCGAGCGGAGCCACGGGCGGCTTTTCGTAGTACAAGCCGGCGCCGAGTGTTCGGTAAGTTTCGGCTAGCGCCGCAAGCGTGGCCAGTACATCCTGGTCCACCAAATCGCGATTCTCGTCGGAGGCACCCAACAGCGCTCCAACCAAAGAAGACATCAGCGGCCGTTGATTTTCGATCAAATCTGCGGTGATCGTCACGTCCGGAAATGGCGCGTCCGTCGCGCTAAGCGGCGGGCGATGCTCTTCTTCCCGCCGATGCGCGGTGATCAGGTATGTGCAATCCGGAGGACAGTCGAGCGTGACTTCTCGCTCCCGGCCGCAGCAAATCGCGCAGATCTTTTCTCCCTTCGCGGGACAAAATCTCTCGCGGCGCCGTTTCTCACAGATCGGACACGGATCGAACGCGGGCACAGTAGACTCCGGGCCAATGGGAGCGATTGGCAGGCAATGCTCGAGCGAAACACGGTACGCGCCGCTGATCGGCACGTGTCAAGCGCGGAGAAAACCTTAAGGTTCGCGCTTTACTCCCGCCGCGAGCCTCGAAAGCGGTCGCGGCGCGCTTCAGCCAAGAATTTCCATGTCTAAGTACGTCTAATTGGATGGCGGCGTTGTCGGTTGCGCCGGCGGTGGCGGCATTGGCGCCCTTACCGGTGACGGCGCGTATTTATTCAGTACATCGAGCAGTTGATGTGCGTCCGGCGTGGGCGCCACGTCTCCGTCGCGTACGATGTGAATGGCGGACAGTCTCTTGCCGTAGATTTCCGTGTTCGCGTCTTCGTCCTGGCGCAGCGTCGAGCCCACCAGCGCCACGCCGGCGAACAATCCGCGCGCACGCGAGTAAGAAAGAATCTCAGCGCGCATGTAAGCGTCGCTATCGGCTTCAGCATTGCGGCCTACGGGGCCCGCGGCCGCGGAAGCGTCCGCGCCGATCTTCACCTTGCTCGTTAGAATCGAGTCCGCGCCCGACCCCGGCATAATCAGCAGCACCAAATCGGTGGCCTGCACTCCGATTTGCGCGCCAAAGCTACCGCCTTCAACGCGCATCATGGTCGGCGCGCTCCACGGCCCGCTGAAATTGCTGCCCGAGCGGCAAGTCATAGCGCCCCGGCCATAAAGGCCTCCGCCCATAAACGCAGCCTTGATCACCGAAGGAATCACGGCGATGCAAACCGACTTATCGAGGAGTCTCTGCGGGATGCTGTCCGGCATGGTGATAATGTCGCCCATCACTTCGCCGCACATCCTCAAGCGGTCGGAGCTCCTGGTATCGTCGTCCGGTCGCGCGTAGCTCGCAAGCGGCAACGCCAGCAGCCCGAGCGAAACTAAAATCGAAAATAATTTCTTCATGCAGAATTCTCCTTTGGACTGATCCTTTGCGCGGCAGGACTTCATGATAGGGCCTCGCGCAATTCCTTGCAACGCGCCGCTTCGCTCACGCGCCCGCGCCAACCGGCGGTTGGCGTGGCGTTGGCATATAATCGCGCTACCAATATGTTTGACTCCGCAAATTTGAAAACGCCGCGCCGCTTCCTAGTTCGGACAAATGGGCCGCTTCGCCAGGCACTCCTTGTGATGTTGGCAACCGCGCTCGGCGTTGCCGCGCAAGTTCGCCCGCCGCATGGCCGCGCGGAGCACACCACGCCTGTCGCGGCTGGCGCTAGCCGCGCCGCATCCCGTAGCGACGTCCAAAGATTCGCCGCGCGCGTCGAAGCGCAACTCGCCGCTCGTGACGCAGCTCGCGGCTCGTGGGGACTGCTCGTCGCCGACGCTGACACCGGAACGGTGCTCTACGAAAAAGATGCCGATCGATATTTCGCGCCGGCCTCGAACGCCAAACTTTTCACCACGGCGCTCGCGCTCGCCACGCTCGGCCCTGAATTCCGCATTCGTACCACGATTGAAACTCACGGCGCGCTTTCCGCCGATGGCCACCTCACGGGAGACTTAATCCTCGTCGGACGCGGCGATCCCAATCTCTCAAATCGTAAATTTCCGTACGATAAGCAAGTTGAGCGCGACGGTCCACCGGAAAAAGTTTTGGCCGATTTGGCCGATCAAGTCGTCGCGCACGGCGTCCGCCAGATTTCGGGGGACGTTGTCGCTGACGACACTTATTTTTCGTACCAGCGCTTTCCCACCGGCTGGACGGTTGACGATATTCTGTGGAACTCCGGCGCCGCGGTTGACGCCATCGCCGTCGACGACAACACGTTCACGCTTGAACTTCGCCCCGCCGCGCGCGAAGGCGATCCCGCCTCGTTTGACGCCGAGCCGTGGGCCGGCTTCTACACGATCGAGAATCAAATCCTCACCGGCGCGCGCGGTTCGGCCGTGAAGCTGCGCGTCTCGCGCGAACCCGGTTCGCGAACGATTCGCCTCTCCGGCTCGCTGCCCATCGGCGCCGCGCCACGCACGCTGACCGTCGCCATCGAGCAACCGGCCGAATACGCCGCGGCGCTACTGACGCAACTCCTCGAAGCGCGCGGCGTGAAAATTTTCGGCCAGCCGCGCGCGCAACACGCCGAGCCTCCCGCCGAAATGTTGCCCGCGCGCGATATCGTCTCGTTCTCGCGCGCGTCAAATTCGGCCAACGCGGCAACTGTGCCTGCCGCGACCAATCCTCCCGATGCGCAGGCGCCTGA
>JBAQYV010000183.1:0-8215 GCA_049790315.1 Candidatus Acidiferrales bacterium
CGGTCACTGCGGGCGGTTCGGCGGAGCCAATTGGCGGCGAAGCCAAGTTGGCTGGCGCGCCGGCGGGAGTGGCTTGTGCCACGCCGGGACCCGAAGAAATTTCGATTGCGCCGGCAGTGACAATCTCGAGCCGAACCGGCGCCGTGCCGGTCGCCACAATATCCAGCGCTTTCGCAGCGGCTAAAGAAAGATCGATGATTCGTCCTTCGACGAATGGTCCGCGATCGATGATGCGAACTTCAGTTTGCAATCCATTGCGAAGATTCGTAACGCGCACGATTGTGTTGAATGGCAGAGTGCGATGCGCGGCGACCATTTGGTTCATGTCGTAAATTTCGCCGTCCGATGTGCGGCGTCCCTGAAAAGGAAAACCGTACCACGACGCGACACCTTCCTCGACGTAACCCGCGCCGCCTTCGCTGCCAGCAGCAGGCGACTGCTTTGAGCCGCGCGATTTGCGCGCGGTTGTTGTCGGCGCCGAAGACGCACCGGAAGCCGAAGTTGCCGGCGGATTTGCCGATGACGGAACCGGCGGCGCGGGAATATTCGCGGTCGCGGCGCGGTGCGCGCAGCCCGCGGAAAAACAAATCGTCAGAATCAACGCGCTCAAAAAAATCGCGCGTGACGGATATAAGCACGTCAGGATGACGCTGCGAAATCGGCGTCGCGGCCGCCGCAACGCACGGAACGGAATCACAACGGCCTCAGCATCATTTTTTATTCTTGAGAATTCTTATTCCTGAGGCTGGCGTCCAACTTGTCGGCCGCTTTATTCAGGCGCTCGGCGGCCTGGCGAAGCGCGCCGGCAGTTTTGCGCGTGGTTTGCGGCTTGATTTCGGTTTCGATCAGCTTGCGAACGCGCGCGAATTCGGCGTCCAACTTTTTCCCGATGTCTTCCCAGGATTCCATGATTGCTCCTCCAGCGGCTGCTTTGCCTTTGATGCGCGGCACGCTGTGCATGGCGCGCTTTTCGTTTGCGGCAATTTTTTCGATATTATAGGCGTGCCATCCGGTGCCAGCAAGGAGAACACTTCGTGCCGCTTTCACCGCGCTTGCGCTATCGCATTGAGCGCTGGCGCACCACAGTAAAAGGCTGGTTCCACTCCGAGGCGGAGCCGCCGCGCCCGCGCATCTGCCCGAACTGCCACTCGCTTGCGGGCGTCGGCACTTCGCACTGTCCGCAATGCGGCGCGAATCTGAATTTTTCGCTCGCCGCGGCCAGCAAATCGTTCAGCCGTTTTCTGCCGCAAACTTCGCCAGCAACTTATTTCATCGTCGCGCTGTGCGGAGTCCTTTATGGGCTCAGCTACGTGCTCACGATTCGCACCGGCACAGGACCTTCCTCTGGCAGCCTCTGGGATATCGGCAGCATAGGAGGCGAGATACTGGATCGCCTGGGCGCGTCGCGCCCGCTGCCTTACGACCTGGCGCAGCCGTGGCGATTGGTGACCGCCGTTTTTCTTCACGCCAGTCTGCTGCACATCGGATTCAATTTGTGGGTGCTGATGGATATTGGTCCGATCATTGAGGACCTCTATGGCTCGGCGCGCTATTTTTTTGTTTTCGTTTTCACCGGCGCGTTCGGATATGTGGTCAGCGCCGGGTTTGGTCATTTCAGTATCGGCGCGTCGGGCGGTTTGCTGGGATTGATTGGCTTGCTGCTCGCGGTGACCACGCGGCGATCGAGCGCGAGCATGTTGATGCTGCGAAAGCAATTGATCTGGTGGCTGGTATACATCGGCATTTTTGGGCTTGTGATGCAGGGCACGGACAATTGGGCCCATGGGGGAGGACTCGTTTCGGGATTCGTGCTTGGAAAAATCCTGAGCGATCGCAAACCCGGCGGGACGAGCGAGCAGCGGCGCGCCGAGGCGCTGGGCTGGATCGCGGGCGTCGCTGTCGCCGTGAGCTTCGCGTTCATGCTGCTGAGTTATTTCCACGGACAAAGCTAGCCTCGATTGCGCTAGTAGACTGCGCGAACAAGAAAACGATTCGAGCGGACGGAGCGCAATCATGTAGCGCTCAGCCGGCGCGCGACCACCACGCTGTAGTGAAACCCGGAAAAAATCGTGAGCGCCAAGACGGCATCGCGCAGCGCCGGCTGCGATATTTCAAGCCATCTCCATTGCGTGACCGCCAGCGCGAGCACGCAGAATACAAATAGAATCTGCACCAAGGTTGTGGCCTTGCCGAAAATGCTGGGCGGAAACGACCGGTAGCCGAGCACGAGCAAAATGACGACCGCGGTCATGATCAGCAGAACATCGCGGCTGAGCACGATGATCGCGAGCCACCAGCGAACTTTTCCGCGCAACGCGAGCACGACGAAAGAGGATGAGAGCAACAATTTATCGGCGATGGGATCGAAGTACGCGCCGACGGCGCTTTTTTGATTCAACATGCGCGCGAGCAAGCCATCCATGCCGTCGGTGAGCGCGGCAATCACGAGCAAACCGAGGGCCCAATCGTAATGCGCGTAGAGAACCGCGATCAGATAAAACGGCAAGAAACTGAGACGCAAAAACGTCAACTGATTCGGAACTGTAAAGATTCGGCGGCGCATCGGTCAGCGGCTCACGCGAACTGCGCGAGATAATCGCGCAATGAGCGGCCTACTTTGCGCTCAAAATTCTCGGCCATCGATGGAATCGAGCCGCGCGGCTCGTCAAGTGCGATGCGTTCCACACGCTGCATGGGGAAAAACAATGTGGGCAGACCGATGCGATCGCCTTCCGGGTCCATGATCTGGCGAATGAAATCGTCGAAAGAATTTAGATCGATTCCGCGCACGGTGATTCCGGCGTCCTGCAATTCCACAAGCTCGCCCCAGATTCTTTCTTTGGGCGTGTGCAGGCTCACGACGACGATGGAGTGCGGTTCCATAAATTCGGCTCAGTTCTCCTTCCAACGGAACTCTGCTATCGAGTGACTATCCTAGCTCATCAAATTCGGATCGTCTTTAGGTCCGGCGCGACGCGCAAATGTGCTTCGGTTTGCTTCTGGACTTCTTCCGGAGTGACGCTGGGCGCGACTTCGCGCAGGAGCAAACCTTCCGGTGTGACCTCGATTACCGCGAGATCGGTGACGATCATATCGACCACGCCGGCTCCGGTGAGTGGCAGCGTGCAATTGCGCAAAATTTTCGGGCGGCCTTCTTTTGTGGCGTGATCCATGGCGATGATCACGCGGCGCGCGCCGGCTACGAGATCCATTGCGCCCCCCATGCCTTTCAACATTTTGCCGGGGATGGCCCAATTCGCCAGATTGCCGTGCTCATCGACTTCGAGCGCGCCGAGTACCGTCAAATCCACGTGCGAGCCGCGGACCATGCCGAACGAATCTGCGCTGGAAAAATAACTGCTGCCGCGAACTTCGGTGACAGTTTCCTTTCCGGCATTGACGAGGTCGGGATCTTCGTCGCCCTCCCAGGGATAGGGGCCGACGCCGAGCATTCCATTTTCAGATTGCAGGACGACTTCCATCCCTTCGGGAATGAAATTCGCGACGAGCGTGGGCGTGCCAATGCCGAGATTGACGTACATGCCGTCGCGCAGCTCCTGCGCCACGCGACGTGCGATGAATTCGCGCTTGTCGATGCCGGTCGGTGCCATTTGATCTCGATTTCGCGTTAGAGCATTCTCATAGATTCCGCGCTGAAACAACAGTATACCTGCGCGATCGGCGCGGTGCTGAACAGACGCGAAAGGTGCTTCTGCAAGTGTTTGCAGGATGGGCCTTTACGGCGACTTGGCGCAAAAATCTCAAGTGACGCTCGAAGGCTGGGTGTTTGTGTGGCATATACACCCCCGGTGTATTTTGCAAAAGTGCTGTAACTAAAGGGGATGCAGCAGAAGAGTGCGCATGCGCATGAAAACACAGGGACGTAAAAGCTCGTATTTTCAATTGGTTGCGCACTCTTTTGCAAAAGTGCTGAGAACAAGGGAGTTGCCGGGGCGAAAAATGAAGGGAAATTTGACGATAGGCGGACGCTGGTATCGGCGGATGGCGACGACGGAGAGCCAGAGAGGAAACGGGACGGGCGTTCGAGTTGTTGTTTCGTCTTCACACCACCTTATAGCATAGTTGGCAACAGAAATCAATAGTATTGTCTGAGTATACTATTCGAAGAGAATGCGAGGACGCACGCCGGACGGATACTGCAGTTGAGAGCCTCGGAGACGCCATCGTTCTGTCGAGAGATCGGCTCTCAGCGACGCACAATGGGACCTTTAGAGCAGCCTCGGAGTCGGGATTTGAGGCCGGGTCCCTCTCGATTCTCTTGGAATACTTACGCACTCCGCTTTGGCACGTGGCGCAAGGCGCTCGGACAGTTTGTTCGATGGGCCAATGAGGGCCAAACACCGACTCCGGCTGATGCTAATGCGAGGAAGGCTGGCAAGAGGACGCCACGAAATATCAACTGGAGGCTGCGTGCACTCGTCCTCATGCGCGATGGAGCACGGTGCCGACTCTGCGGAGCGGTGCCGGACGACGACGTGCGGCTGCACGTTGATCATGTAAAGCCGTGGAGCAAAGGTGGTGAGACGGCGCTGGAAAATCTGCAAATCCTCTGCAACGTCTGTAACATCGGCAAGGGCGACGTCGAGATCGAGGCGGACAGGTAGCCGTTACCAGCTTGTTTGGATTCCAGCAGCTTGGAGGCGGCGATCGCGGGTTACGAGCGGAAGGCCGAGGTGGAGGGCAGTTGCAGCGATAATACGGTCGGGCATATCAGGAACAACGTCGCGAGGAATGAATCTCAAGGCGCTGGCAATATTGTAATCCAGCGGAGAGACCTTGAAGGCAGGATTGTCCTGGCCCAGTTCGCGGACAATCCTCTCGAATGCATCGGCGGCGATGCGCCCGCGTTCGACCAAGTAAACGACCTCAACCAACGAAACGGCGGAAATGTAGGCCGGCACCCCGCTGGCCGCTGCGCCATCAATTAGCGAAAAAACCGTCTCCGAGAGATTCTTGGTGTCGAGCAGGTACCAAATGGCCGCATGCGTATCGAGGACAGCAGCCATCAGGAGATGTCTCGGGGAAAGTTACCCCACATTTCACGGCGAGCCTCGGCGATATCTTCTTCCGTGATATTGATGTTCAGGTCCGCCCACAACCCGCGCAGGCTGCGGAGCGGTTTCTTCCGGCCGCCGTCCTTCTCTTTCAGGAAGTCCACAAAGTCCAGCACTTCCTTTTGCTTCTCAGGGGGCAAGTCGCGGAGTTTTTCGACAACTTGTTGTTCAATCGTCATGGCAGCCTCTTTGGCGATCCCTGCTTATTATAAGCCCTCTAGGCACCATTCAGAATCTTCGCCATAACGTTAGGCGTCATTGGCGCTTGCGGACTGTGCGCTTTTCGATGCGCTTTTTGTAATTTGTGCCTTGGAAGATTGCGTCGACAAAAATGCCGGGGGTGTGGATTTGGTTGGGATCGAGGGCGCCCAGTTCCACGATTTCTTCTACTTCGGCGATTACTTTGTCGGCGGCGGTGGCCATTACGGGATTGTAATTTCGGGCGGTGCGGCGGTAGACGAGATTGCCCCAGCGATCGCCTTTCCAGGCTTTGATGAAGGCGTAATCGCCGCGCAGGGCGCGTTCGAGAAGATAGCGGCGGCCGGCGAATTCCCTTTCCTCTTTTCCTTCGGCGACGAGGGTGCCGACGCCGGTGGGCGTGTAGAAGGCGGGAATGCCGGCGCCGCCGGAGCGGAGGCGCTCGACGAGAGTGCCCTGGGGATTTAGTTCGACTTCCATTTCTCCGGCGAGAACCAATTTCTCGAATACTTTATTTTCGCCGACGTAGGTGGCGATCATTTTGCGGACCTGGCGCGTTTCAAGCAGGAGGCCGATGCCGTAATCGGCGACGCCAGCGTTGTTCGAGACTACCGTGAGATCGCGCGTGCCTTTGCGGCGCACGGCTTCGATCAGATTTTCGGGGATGCCGCAGAGGCCGAAGCCGCCCATCAGAATTGTGGCGCCGTCTTTTAGATCGGCGATGGCGATGTCGGCGTTGAGGACGCGTTTGTCCATGGCGGCGTTGGGAGTGTGGTATCGCGTTCCGAAGATAGCAGGAAGACGGCGCGAAACCCGGCCCAGAAGAAGATATATTGCAGGTTTCCGGGATGCAAGACTCGCGGCGTGCTCAGAAGATTGTGTCGCCCCTACGGGGCTCTCGCGATCTTGTGATGCGTACCCGGGCTTACGCCATGGGATAAGCTGTGCCGCCCCTACGGGGCTGGTGTGTAGAGTGGGCGCGCGTTTTCATTCCGAATTGCAATCACGAGAATCAGATAAGGCTAAGAGGGATTCTTCCGGCATTCGCCAAGGCTACGGCGGGCAGGCGACCGCGAGGCGACTCGTCCGCGCGGACGGGGACGAGAAGAGAAAGAGTCGCCTCTTCGCTCAGAATAACCAATTGGGACTGTTGGCCAAACGGCTGAGAATCGCCAATCGGGAGATTGGCGTTCCCAGGGAAGCAGACTCCGCCCCTACAAATGCACAAATCGCGCGGCCGTGACATTCGGATGAATGCGGGCGATGAGTGCGCGGGGCAGAAAAAACATTTTGCTGGAAGGAAACTACTGTGAATCGCGGAGGATTTTGTAGAGTTCGCCGGCGGCGGCGAATTCGTCTTCTAGTTCGCGGCGGCGCAGGAGCGGGCGCAAATTTTCGATGGCTTGCGCCATGCAATCGAGCGCCCTGTCGATATTGTCGCTATTCGTGAGGATGATATCGCGCCATAGCGCGTAGGGGCTGCCGGCTAGGCGCAGGGATTCGCGCAGTCCGCGACCGGCGAGGATCAGAGGGAGGCCGGTCTGATCGGTTTGATCGCGAACTACTCCGGCGAGCGCGACGGACAACAATTGCGGGAGATGGGAGACGAATGCGGCGGCGCGGTCGTGGCTGGCGGCGTCAAGCCAGACGGTTTGCGCGCCTAATTTTCCGAGCAGCGCGACGAAGGATTCGATGCGAGGATCATTTAAAGCAATCCGCTCCGCGGAGACCGGTTCAGCAACGCGTTCCACGCGGCCCGGTTCAGCAATCCGCTCCGCGGAGGCCGGTTCGGCAACGCGTTCCGCGCGACCCGGCGCCGCTGCGACTGCGGCGCCGCTGCGTATCAGGGCGTAACGCGCGCCGTCGAAAAGTTTGGCGTCGGCCGCGGCGACACCGGAAATTTCTTTTCCGGCCATGGGATGGCCGCCAAGAAAAAGAGCGCGGCCGGTGAAACACGCGGCGGCTTGATCGCAGATGGCGCGCTTGGAGCTGGCGGTATCGGTGACGAGCGCGGTGGGCGAAACGGCGCGCGCGATTTCGGGAAGATGTTCGAGCACTGCGCCGACGGGGAGCGCGACGTAGACGAGATCGGCGCCTTTTACGGCGCGGGCGAGATCGGATTCGCCGCGATCGATCGCTTTGCGCGCGAGGGCGTGGCGCAAAACATCGGGCTTATCCCAACCGACGACACGAGGACGCGGGCGCAACTTGCGCAGCGCGAGGCCAAACGAGCCGCCGATCAATCCCGTGCCGAGGATCGCGACGCGCTTGAAACCGGCGGGCATAGTTCAGGCCACGCGCCGGCCGACGGCGGGAGCGATGATGCGCAGCTCGGCCATCAATTGCGCGAACTGTTCGACGTAAAGCGATTGCGCGCCGTCGGAGAGCGCGTGGTCGGGATCGTTGTGAACTTCAATGATGAGTCCATCGGCGCCGGCGGCGACCGCGGCGCGAGCCATCGGCGCAACTTTGTCGCGCAGGCCGGTGCCGTGCGAAGGATCGGCGACGATGGGCAGGTGCGAAAGCTTTTGAATCACGGGGATCGCAGCGATGTCGAGAGTGTTGCGGGTGTAGGTCTCGAAGGTGCGAATGCCGCGCTCGCACAGGACGACCTGGAAATTTCCGCCGGCCAAAATATATTCGGCGGAAAGCAACAGCTCTTCGATAGTGGCGGAGAGGCCGCGCTTCAGCAGGACGGGCTTGCGGACTTCGCCGAGCGCGCGGAGCAAATGATAATTTTGCATGTTGCGCGCGCCGACTTGCAGCATATCGACGTACGGCAACATCAGTTCAAGCTGCGATTGATCCATCACTTCGCTGACGACGAGGAGGCCGTTGCGGTCGGCGGCGGCGCGCATGAATTTCAGGCCGGGCTCGCCGAGGCCTTGAAACGTGTACGGAGAGCTGCGCGGTTTGAATGCGCCGCCGCGCAGAACTTTCGC
>JBAQYV010000184.1:0-2914 GCA_049790315.1 Candidatus Acidiferrales bacterium
CAATTGCTGAATCTCACGCATTTGTTTTACGCGAGCGTCTTCGCCGGGGATCACTAGCTCGGGCAGGCCGAGGCAGCTTTTGATGTAACCGATGTTCGCGGGATCCGTCATTGCGCGTTGCACCAGCGGATCGGGCAGCGACATCAATTGTTGCAGCACGGCGCGCTGCTGCGATTTCTGGCGCGGGAAAGTTTCATCGCTTTCGGGATGCGCGAAAATATTTCCTTTCAAATCCGCCAGGCGAATCCAGCGGGATCGAAAAATGCCGTCTTCGCCGAGAAGCGGGATTTCCACGTCGTCGGGGCGATTCTTGCGGAAGCAATCGACGCCGAGCAGCATCACGTCGGCGTAAAACTGTTTCAATCGCCGCCACACCAATCCCAATCGGCCGAGGGCTTGATCGCGCGCCATCGCGTAACCCGTGGCGGTTTTCTGCGATTCCATTTCGCCGCCAAAAACTGCGGGAAAAAGTCCGGAAAGAAATTGCGGGATCGGTCCCATCAATTCCTGTTGGTGTCGCAGCATGTCGGGCGGCACCTGCGCCGGCGCGGGCTGGAAAAAACTCGCGGCCAGCGGCTGGCCCGGGCGCGCGCGCGCGGGATAGTGCGCGGCGGGTTCGGCGGTTTGCTGTTGCAGCGCGTCGAAATCGATCACTTGCGGATCGGCGTAAATCGGCGGAATGCCGTATTCGTAAGTTTCCGCCTGAATATTTGAGAGCGTGTTGTAGCGTTCCTGAATTTCGATCAGCGAACTGCCAACCGCCGGCCGATTTTGTCCATCGCCGGGCAGAGCGTGCAGAACGCGCCAGCGATCGTCCATGGTTTCGCTGCGCGATTCGCAATACGTGTCGCCGGCGAACGCGGCGTAGCAGCCATCGGGAAAAAGTTGCAGCAGCGCTTCGCGCACGGCGGCGTCTTCGACGGCGTGAAACGCCCACGGGCGAATCCAGGTGCGCGAAAATGTGACGAGATTTACGAGCGCATCGCCGGGCAGCGTTGTTGGCATGCCTTGCGCGATCGAAACGCGAGAAGCGCGCGCGTAAACGTCGTCAGCCTCGATCGGGCCGCCCATTTCGATTTTGTCGGCGGCATGCGGATACGCGGCTTTCAATTTCGCGCGATGCACTTCCATCTGCCATTGCAGATACGGGAATTCGTGCATCTCGTTGGCCCACACCGGCGTGTTCAGTTCCAAGCCGCCGACGATGGAAATTACTTCCTGGCCATTTGGCACGCGGCGCGAGCCGACAACGCGCGGCACGCAGACTTTCTCGGCGGGGCGCAGATCGTCGGGCGAGAGCGCGGTGCCGCAAGCGGAGCACACTGGCTCGATTTGCGGTGCGCTTTTCGCCGGCGCCGTCTTCCCTTTCGCGCTTGTTGCAGCGCTACCTGCGGTAGCTCCCGCCTGATTCTCGTCCGCGCAGGGCGTTTCCGCGCCGCATTGCGGGCAAACGTAATATTCCGGACCCAGCGCGATTTCGATGGGCTCGACGTTCGGTTCATCGTGCCAACCGAAACGCTGCGCGTCGGCAACGTAGCGCACGTACCCGCCAACCTTGCCGTCGGTCCACAGGAAAAATGCCAGTGCGGTGAGAAGTTTCTCAACGTGATTGTTGCGTTCGACAAGATCGGAAACTTCGCTGGCCACGCGCGCGGCGGAAAGATCGAGCAGCGATTGCGCCGACTGCGGATAAAAACGCGTCGCGGGAACATCCTGGCTGAGCACGGAAATAAACGAGAGACCGAATGCCTGATACAAATTCGTGACGAACTGATAGCGCGGCATGTCCTCCGAGGATTGATCGCTGTGCGCACCCACATCGGTGGGCAAATGCCATTGCTGATCACCGGGATTCCACCACGCGTACTGCATGCCCTGCCAGAAAAGCCGCGCCTGGCGAATGCGCCGTATTTCGTAGCGACGCGCGACGAGTCCCTCTTCGCGATATTGCACGACGAGCGAGCGCAACGCGTTCACGATGCGCGGCGCGAGTTCTTCCAGGCGCTCGTTGTTTGGGCCGAGATCTTCAGGCGACGGCAACGCGATCGCCGGCGCTGCGGCGCGCGGATCGGCTGCACCCTCGCTTGGCGGCACGGCGCCGGGATTGCCGCCGTCGCGCTCGACGATTTCGCCGGCGTTATGCGTCGCGTTTCCGGCGGCGTTCGTCGCGGCTACGTTGGTGTTCGTTGCGGCGTTCGCGGCAGACGTCAGTGCGGCCCACGCATTTTCGAGATTCATCGCAGTCGACATTTATTTTTCCTTGCGCGCATTCGTTGCGGATGGCCTTGATAGCACAGCCATTCCTGGCTGTGCGGTGTTGGCGTTTTCAATCGCAAAACCCCGAAGGCGCACAGGCAAGAATGCCTGTGCTACACAAACCGGCGGCACGCGAAGCTAATTTCGCCGCGCGTGCGCGGCTCGGACGCCGGCTTGGCGCGTGGCTTCGCGCTCGCGCATCATCGCGATTTGCGGCCAGGAGCGGCGGCGGATCGTCGGCTCGGATGATTTGCGTTTGGCGTTGTCGGCGTCTCCAAGCACGAGCGGCGGGAATCCCGCCGTGCCGAGCAGCGAATTTGTGAGCGCGTGATTTTCGGCGCGCAGGCGCGCGACTTCATCTTCAAGCATGCGCACGTAGCGGCCGTGCCAGGCGCGCGCGATCACGCGCCAGATGTTTGTGAATCGTGGATTCACCGTCGCCCCCGGGTCTGGTTATGTAGCGGAGACCTCCGCCACGGCGGACAGGTTTAGGTCTCCAGCCGTCTCGCGTCGATCGAAAATGGCGACCCGAAGTGTAAGTTGCCACGACATGGTTTACAGGGGTTGCCGGGACATCCTTTACACTTTTGGATCTCCGTTCGCGCTTCGTTCTTCCGCGGAGGGTGCGCAGGGAGCCCGCAGGGCGACCGGAGCGCCC
>JBAQYV010000185.1:0-2311 GCA_049790315.1 Candidatus Acidiferrales bacterium
CATCGGCCCACGGATTCGATGGCAATTGGTCGGGCACGATTTCCCGCAGTGCCGTGCGCCCAGCCTGGCAATTTGATCTCACGGCCGATCGCCTCGATGCCGATGCTTTGGATCTCTGGCTCGGCCCCCGCGCTCGGCCCGCCGGCTTGCTCGAACGCCTCGGTTTGTTCGGCGCGGGCCAAACCGCGAACCACGCCGCCCCGTCGGAGCCTGCGCTCTCAATACCAATTTCAGCGCGCGGCCGATTGCGTGTCGCGGAATTGTCCATCGCTCCGCTGCGCGTCGGACAACTCGATGCCGACGTGGAAATCGCCGGTAAATCGATCGAGGTCCATCACGCCACGGGATCGTTCGCCGGCGGCGTCGTCGAGGGCGATTTCGTCGCGCAGCTCGGCCCCGATCCCGTGTACGACGCACGCCTGCGTTTCGATCGCGTGGATCTCGCCGCGCTCGCGCAAGACGTTCCGTCGCTGCAATCGAAATTTGACGGCGCCGCCGCGGGCGAGATTGCGCTCCACGCCAGCGGTATCGGCCGCGCCGCGCTCCTTGATTCGTTGGAAGGCCAAGGTTCGATCTCCTCGCGCAATCTCGAAATTCGTGGCTTCGATCTCGGCATGATTCGCGCCGCTCGCTCCGCGATTGACGACGAACGCTTCGCCGACGCCCACGCGATTTTCCGCATCGCCGGCCACGCCGTGCACGCCACGCAATTGCGATTGACGCGACCCGGCGAAAATCTCACCGCGGATGGCGCCGTCGATTTCGCCGGAGCGCTCGATTTTCGCATTGACGCATCCGCTGCGCAGCCCATGCCGGCTCGCGCGGTTGGCGCCGCTTCCTTTTCCGATCCCGAAGCGCCGCTTGCGGCAAGTTACCGCCTCACCGGTTCCGTGGCCGCGCCGCAATTGACGCCGAATCGCGCGCCTATTTCCCCGCCGCCGGTTCCGGCGCCCGCCCGCGGCGCCCCGCGCTGACACGATGCACATCCCACGATCACGATTTGTCGCGCACATCGCCATCGCTGTCAGACTAATTTTCAGTGCCCGCTCCGCGCCCGCTGTGGCTGCGGCCATCACCGCCGGTGATTGCAACCGTGCACCTGTTTGTTGGCAAGCGCGCCGTCGTCATCAGCACAGCGCGCGAAATATTGGCGCACGATCAGCCCCGTAGGGGCGGTACATTTTAGTCTAGGGCGTAAGCCCTGGGTACGCGTTGCGAATCCGCGCGAGCCCCGGAGGGGCGACACAATCTGGTGCACAGCCAATGATTCGATCACGATTCCTGCCATTCGCCGCCGCACTCTTTATCTCCGGCGCTTTCGCCCCCGCCATTAGCCCCGCGGTGGATTCGCCTCCACAAGACCAACCTCTCCGCGTCCTCTTTTCCCCTGGCGCCACGTCCATTTTCCGCATCCAACTCACGGTGACCGCGACCCTCACCGGCGAACAAACGCAGACGATTGGCGCAAAGACTTACGTCGCGCCGTTCACTCGCGAAGAGAAAAGTATCTTGACCTGGCGCGCGCAACTCCGCGTGATTTCCGTCACCCCCGACGGCGCCCAGATCGAAGAATCGCTCACCGGATTTCAGGCCGCGCCCGCCGAGATTCCCGCCGGCCCCCAATCGGCTGAAATGGCGCGGGCCTTGAACGACACATTGTCGCGCTGGAGCCACGACCGCACCTTTCGCTATCGTGAAACTCCGACCGGCGCCACGCTCGCGGTTCCCGTCGAGGCCGCGCCGCCGCTTGATGAGCAGCCTCCACGCGTTCTTTCCGCGTGGTTGTTGCGCGCGCTTCGGCCTGCGGTGGTTTTGCCCGCGCGGCCCGTGGTGTTGAACGATCATTGGCAGGAAGCGCGATCGGTCGCACTTCCGCCGTGGTCCTCTGCGAGTGGCGCGGAAACCGGTCAATGGCTCGCGGCTGGCAGCGGTTCTAAGCTAATGGTGCGACTTGATGACGTTCAGCAAATTACGGCCACGGTGACTGCCGGTCCCGAAAAGCCGCCCGAAGGCGCAGCCGACGCGACGTTTCGCGGCGAATCGCTCAGCACAGTGGGGCTCGATGATGGCCACCTTGTCAGCGCAACCCGTTCAGCCGCCCGCACGATTGTCTGGACGCTCACGCCGGCTGCCGGGTTGACAGCGCCGCCTCGTTTTTCGGCGCGCTTGGCGATTGAAATCGAAATCGAAAATTGCGATGAAACATCTTGCGACAATTAGCACCGTGATCTGTGCGGTGGCCCTTAGTGCCGCCGCTGCCGCACCTCACGGAATCCGCTCGCCCACCCGCACGCGCGGCGCGCTGCAAGCC
>JBAQYV010000186.1:0-8310 GCA_049790315.1 Candidatus Acidiferrales bacterium
CGCGAAATCGCTGCGCGCGAGTTGGGCAATGGCCATCCCGCGAAGCTGTCCGACAAATTCGTCAACGAACTGGCAAAGCAGTGTCGCGTCGAGGACATTTTTGCGGGCGAGAAGTCGAGCAGCTATCTCAGCGTGCGACGGCTCGTAAAGCTGCTCCCGCAGTACAAGGCAAAACGCGATCTGAAGCACTGATTTTTTTTCAAGCGGGACCCGGAACGGCTCGAACCGCTCCGAGCCCCTACCAACAAAGGAGGGATCAACTCCCATGTCAGATAAAACGAAGAGTAGGGCAACGAAGTCGCCGTCGCAAGGCACCACGCAGAAGAAACCCGCGACGCCGAAAGGCAAAGCGGAAAAGTCGAAGCCGCCGCGCGCTCCGAAAATAGTCACGCAGAAGGATTTGATGAACTTCCAGACTGACGCCTTCTTAGTCAGCGAGGCGGACAGGAAATACACCACGCTTCATCGCGAGATCACGGAGCGACTGCGGAAGGGGGCGCCGGTCGAACCGGGTCCGTTGACGGTGCACCTTAATGGCCCGGTGAAAGTGTATCCCCACAACGCCCGTGTTTTTCACTTGTCTGAGTATAGTGACGCGCTCCGAATCTCGCAGGAGGAGTTGGAGGACCTCAGAGATTTGGAATTCGATCGCCGTCAGACGAGCAGAATACACGCCGGAACCATCAAGGTCCTAACGAGGCGCCTGCGCATGGGCGCGCAAATCGAAGACGGCCACCTAACTGCTGAGCTGCTCGGAGGCGCGGGCCTCGCGCCGGTTGAACATCGCGGCGAAGACGACTTCTTCTGGAGCTAGGGGGATAATTTTTGACCACGGTCCCCATCACGAAGCTGCAAGTGGTGCGGCTACAGACGCTCTGGAGTTTGCTCTGTCGCCGCACCGCGATTCAGAACGATCGCGCCGCGCGCCTCGCATGGGTCTCGGGACTCGTCGATCGCGCGGTCGCGTCCTTCAAGGAACTGTCACAGACCGAAGCGGAGCGCGCGATGGGCGCGCTAGAAGCGCAGCTCCCGACGGAGTTGGTCACGCACGCTCGTCCAGGCCGACGCCGCGCGCACGAGATCGGAACTGCGGGTCGCCGCGGCCGCCAGAGCAGCGCCATCGCGCTGCCGGATGCGAAGAGTTGGGATCGCCTGAGCAATGCGATGGGCGCGCTCGGCTGGACGCGCGAAAAACTGGACGCTTTCCTGCGCTCGCCGTTTTCGCCCACGCACGGCCACGCCATCCGCACGCTCGCCGATTTGAATCGGGTGCATTGGGCGCTGAAGAAGATGTTGAAGCGTCGCGCCGAAATTCCGAGCGCGCAGGCGCATGCGCTAGTAGAAGCCGCCGGTGCCCGTGACGCTGCCGTCGCAGTCCCTCAGCAAACATTTTAATTGCCGCCCGTCCGCCAACCTGAGCACGAGTGGATCGACGCCGAGCGGCCACGGTGGCGGCGGATTAAGCCTTCCATGAATTTCCTTTAGCCCCGCGAGCGGTCCGCCCACGCCATTCTCGATAAATTCCTGAAAAACTTCGAGCTGGTAGTCCGTCGCGCGGCTCTCCTGCAGGCCGCTGCGCGTGATCGTCCCGCTGCCGCTGATCGTCTCAATAACCTTCTTCATGGTCGGTTCGAGTGTACCCCAACGGGGTGAAAAATGAGGCCGATTTCGACATGCTCCTCGTGCACTTGGATTGCACTCGGATTTGGACGCCTTTTTGAGCTGTGCAATCGGATTATTCTAATGGAATCAGTGTGTTACGGCCTTCCGCTCGTTTGGGCACTTGGATTCCCGTGATTTCCCCTCGTGCTCGGCGCATCTAAACGATCGACCTCACAAAGTGTGACCGGCACACTTCAGGCCCGGGGTAGAGCAATGCTACGGGGTCCTCGGCAGCTTGGAAAACGTTGGCGAAATGTCGCGTAATGCGTGCCTCGATTGTGCTGCGAAGGAGATCTAGGCGCGCTGAAATCGAACCGTTTCCCGCTTCCACTCTATGGACTTGTTTTGTGACGTCTTTTCTCCCCGCGGAACTATATTAGCCCTTTACATTCAAACGGTTACGGCGACTGTGCGCCATTTCCTCCATTCTATGGACTTGTATTCGGAATCGTGGAATTGCGGTCGTGTAGAATCAAGAAGTTAGCTTGCTGCACCTCGGTTTCCGCTCGATTTACTGCAATTTAGCGTGGAGTTGGCCGCGCGCGGAAAAACTCCGTAACCCACGCTCGTCTTTCCATTTACCCTCATTTTCCGCCACCTTCCTCCACTGCAAAACAAATCGGCGAGAACTAGTATTGCGCTCGCATCGCGCCATTTATCTCGGTTCTTCGCCATCTCGCGTCGCCATTGCTCGCCTGATTTCACCGTCACCGCTATGTGTCTCGTACCGTTTCATCTCAGCGTTTCGCGTCCGCGCGCCGTTTCATCGGGGCACGCAGAAGATGTCGTAATGGGGCCAATTCATTACGTCGCGTTCATTCAGTTCCTGGCCGAGGTAGCGCGCTTCGTTTTCGAGGCGATGAATTGTGTAATCGAGATCGACGACCATCCGAAATAGGCGCTCGCGTTGCGGGGCGGTTGTGGCCTTGAAGACTTCGGCGCGCAGGTATGGGCGCGTGTTAGCGATCAATTTGGTGAGCGTGGAGAGCACGGTCGCGTCGTAGCCTTCGGCGTCGACTTTGATGTAGCGCAGGCGGGGCACCAGGTCGGAGTAGTCGCGGGCGAGGACGGCGGCGAGATTCCGGCCCCGTACGCGCAGGGTGAATGCGTGGCCGTGTTTCCACCGGCTGATGCCTTCGTGGCGGCCGCCGTTGCAGAACCCGGCGTCGGAGTACTCGAAATCCAGTTCGGAATCTTCCGGCGTCGCGGCAAACATCAGGGGCACGATGCGCGTTTTGGATGGATTGAGCTGAGAGTTTTTTTCGAGGACGGGGAAGACGTATGGATTCGGCTCAAGCGCCAGAACCGCGCCGGATGGGCCAACGGCAAGCGCCATCGGCAAAGTGGAGTCTCCCGTGTGGGCGCCGATGTCGATCGCGACGTCGCCGGGCGAGAGGAATTTTCGCAGCTCCTCCACGGCTTCCTGGCGGATGGTCTTCGGTGTTTCGCTGGGATGGAGCCACTGGGCATATTCAATCCGGCCGTCGACCGGCAAATCGAACGACCGGACCTCGAAGCCGTATGTTCGCGGCTTGGGGCGCATGCCCAACAAATAGAACCATTCCTTGGCTTTCATAGTTTGGCCATCGATTCCACGAATTTGACGCGTTGCCCCAAACTGACGCCGAGGGCCGAAGTCGCATCTTATTATAAGAGGCCGCGCGATGTGCGGCCTGTCTGCCAGAGCGGCGGCGTGGCCGGTGTGAGCGCATGGCGGCGCGCGGAAGCTTCGGCGAACGGAAAAATCGCGCAAATCGCCTCGATAGCGATAGCATGGATTCCGGGGAAGGCCGGTACGTAACTTTTTGGACGGTGGCACGTCTAACCATACATAATGATGGAAGTCGCAAAAGATACGGTCGATCTGCGGTAAGCCAAGGCAGACCCCACAGGCAGGGACGACTTTTCTGATTTCTCGATTTCATCTCAAACGAATACGCGGAGGCGTTACGTCCATGAGCAACAAGGTGATTGCAATTAAGCGGCCTATGGCTGTGGCTGCATTGGCTGTGGCATTGGCACTGGGAGGAGCGACGGCATGGTTTCTCGCCGCGGGCGGCCACACGGCGCTCGGCGCGGGACGCACGGTGGCCATCAAGGTGGCAAACGATGCGACCCCGGCCGTCGAGCGTGTATCGTTCGCAGCCGGGTTTGCGCCGATCGTACAGCCGGATTTGCCGGCGGTCGTAAACATTTCGACGTCGAAGATGGTGAAGGCTGAGGCGGCGGAGAATCCATTTGGGAACGATCCTTTCTTCCGGCAGTTCTTCGGCGGCAATGGCAATCAATTCGGGCCGCAGGGCCAGGGTCAGGGACCGGAGCAAGAGAAACCGCAACAGCAGCGCGAAGTGAGCCTGGGTTCCGGTGTGATCGTCAGCACCGACGGATACATCCTGACGAACAATCACGTGGTTGACGGCGCCACCGATATCAAGGTCTCGCTTCAAGACAAGCGCGAATTCAAGGCCCAACTGATCGGGGCAGATCCGAAGAGCGATCTTGCGGTGCTGAAGATTCCGGCGACGAACTTGACGGCGATTACCTTCGGCGATTCCGCAAAAACTCAGGTAGGCGATTTCGTGCTGGCTATTGGCGATCCCTTTGGCGTCGGCAAGACGGTCACGATGGGCATCGTCAGCGCGCTCGGACGCACCAGCCTGGGGATCGAGGGCAACGGCGCCTATGAGGATTTCATTCAGACCGACGCAGCCATCAACCCGGGAAATTCCGGCGGCGCGTTGATCAATGTTCGCGGCGAACTGGTAGGCATCAACACCGCGATTCTGACCGGCGAAGAAGGCGGCGGGAATCAGGGAGTGGGCTTCGCCATTCCGGTAGACATGGCGCGCGGGATCATGCAGCAGATCGTCACGACGGGAAAAGTGTCGCGCGGTTATCTGGGAATTTACATCCAGGACGTGTCCCCGGATCTCGCCAAAGTATTTAATTTGCCTTCCACCGATGGAGCGCTGATCGGCGATGTGAACAAAGATGGTCCGGCGGGCAAGGCCGGATTGCAGAGGGGCGACGCGATCATCTCGCTGAACGGCAAGCCGGTGGAAGACGCGAGCACCTTGCGGTTGGCAATCGCGAGCACGCCGCCAGGGCAGACAGTGCAGCTTGGAATCCAACGCGGATCGAGCAAGCAGACCGTAAGCGTGACACTCGGTGAGTTGCCGGAGACGCCGGAGGCGGCGTCCGCAACAGGCGGCGACCAAACGCCGAATGCGCTTGCGGGAGTGCAGGTGCAGGCGCTCACTTCCGAGATCGCTGAGCAGCTTGGCTTGCCGGCCGAGACGCACGGCGTAGTCGTAACGGACGTGGATCAATCCAGCGCGGCCGCGGAGGCAAGTTTGCAGCGCGGCGACGTGATACAGGAAGTGAACCGCCAACCGGTCACCAGCGTCGATCAATACAATCGTGCGGTGAAGGCGGCAAACGGGCAGCAGATATTGCTGCTCGTAAATACCGCCGGCCACACCCGCTACATTGCAATCTCGACCGAGCAGTAACCGGCCGAACAGAGGCAACGCAGTGTCCGCAATCCGGCGCGGAGGGATATTTCCTCCGCGCCGGATTTTTTTTGTCTGGCGCGCCGGTAAGCGAGGCCGCGGACGCGGGCAAGTCGCCGTGAGCGAGATAAATAACGGGCATTTGAACAGAAAATACCCGGCTAGAACGGGCGGGGTACCCCCCCTCCCCTGTTTTTTGGAAGTGTTGATTCTAAGAGACTTTAAGTCCTTTGAGCCGGAAGTGTTGATTACAGGAGACTTTAAGTCCTTATTCCCAGAAGTGTTGATTCTAGTAGGGTTGAAATCATTAGCAATCAATGGGATAGGGGGAAACGGAAAATTCCTGGAAGTATTGATTCCAGTCGAGTTAGAACGCCGCTTTTCGGAAGTGGTGATTCCGGGAGAGTTACGGGCGGGAAGAGGCGCATTACGAGGTGCCGGGGACATGGGAAAGCATAGCACGGGCAATACTATTGAGTCAACATATAAATATGTTGTTCGAATAGATATCCACAGGGGGCGGCGCCGCGGCTGTGAAGCATGAGGAGGAACCTGCCAGGGCAATTGCCCGGCGCGATTGAATGCGAGCTATGCCGGTATTTCCATTTGACGCTTCCACGAATGGAGCTTAGAGTTCGCAGAAATCCCACCCTGAGGTTTCGAGGAGGACGCTTATGGGCCGCGCGCTGGTGAATGGCGAATCAGTTTCTTACGGCCACTTTGTTGAGGGCGCCTATGCGATGTACTTGCGCGAACCTACAAATCTTAAGCCGGAACCGCAGGCGGGTGATATTCCCGATGCGTACGAATTTGTGGCCTGGATCCACATGTCGGACTTCAGCATCGATGAAGTGGTGCCGAAGTTTTACGGATTTGTAGCGCGCGACAAGGCCACGCACAGCAATTTTATTTTGGCTATTCGCGGCACGGAAGGCGCGATTGAGTGGCTGGACGATGCCGCGTGCTATCTGGTGCCGTCTCAATCGAGACTGAAGCGACCCTTATTCGATCGTGCTTGACGGTGTCTAAGCGAAAAGTTTCTCCTGCCGCTCGATGCGTATGTGCCCGTCGACGCTTTCGAGAACAACTCCGGCGGGAATTTGCGCCAGCTCTTTGGGCTCCACTTTGTGCAGGCCGCCGCCATACACCCGACCTTCGGAGATGAATTGGTCGGGTGTCACACGTTGGAGCGCCTCGAACACCCTCGCGGCAAGTTCCGGGTGGTTGTTGAGTGTTTCCTTTAAGCAACTCTTCGGGTAAAGCATGAGGTAGACGTTATGCGCGGTGGCGTCAGACCGATTCCAGATAAAGCGAAAGGGATGCTTGCCGTTAGTTGACCTACCCATATAGGTGCACAGGAAAGGCGCAGCGGGGCGCTGTTCCTGCGAGTACCACGGGGCGCGATGACTGGCGAGATACGAAGTGTGAATGTCTCCTTCGCGCCCTTTTTGCAGATAGGCATAGAAGCCGGGCCAGTTCACCTTAATTTTTTCTTCCGGCTCACTGCAATCGAGCAAGTAGAGCTGAGGAGACACGACAGGCGCACCGTCAGCGCGCTGGTCGATGATGTCTGCCGTCAGGTAGCGCGGACCGGGCAGAATCGGTTTAAGGAATCGGCGCGGAATGTGCCAAGTCTTCGTCTCTTCCTGGCTCAAGATGAAAAAACTATTGGAGCCGGTCGCAAGCCCGCGCTTGATGACAAAGAGATCGCCAAGCGTCGCCTCGTTTGTACTCTCAAAGTTCGTCCGGGCTGGAAACTGCGTCCATTTGCGGGACCGTCGTAGTACATCGAGAGGCAGAAGCGCCTCAGTGCTCGGATTGTCGATCTCACCGCCAAACGAAAACCGGACGAGGTGTCCTGGCGGAGGCTGTGTCTTGCGAAACACCACGACTGCTGAGGATACCAAGGCGTCCGTAAACTGCACGTCCGTAGGGCAGAAGCGGTGGATATGCAGTAAAGTCACCCGCTCCGTGAGGTAGCGGCGTAGCGTCACTCCGTAATTTACATCCATGAATTCCGAGGGAATGAGCCAGATTGCAAGCCCCTGCTCTTCCATCCAGTCGTGGCAGAGAAGTAGAAAATAACAATACAGCCCCGCAAGCCCGCTAATCTCCGTGTGCAATGAGCGAGCGAGGTGCGCCTTTAGGCGATTTTTGTCACGGGGTTCCAGATGGTGATGCCGAACATACGGCGGATTGGCGAGGATGAGATTAAAACGCTGCGCAGGGGATTTCTGCTTTGTGAAATCTCCTTGCACGACGTGAAGGTTCTTATCGCTCCAGAGATTCTTTGCGGCTTCCGCAAACAAGGGATCGAGCTCGATGCCGGTCGCGGCCTCGATGCTCCTTGCAGGAACGGTCTGGGCGAGCGCTGAATAAAACGAGCCGGTGCCAATCGCCGGGTCAAGGAACCGAATCTTCCTCGCTCCTAATGCCTTACACCCGTAGCGTGCGAGGCTCACGGCAAGCTGAAACGGCGTCGCGAACTGCCCCCACTTGTTGCGTTCCGCCGCCGTCTTTAGGCAATCGAGACGGGCCTGCTCTTCCTGCCGGCGTTCCTCTATGGTTTGGTGTGCGGCAGTTGCCATAATGTCAGATTCCGAGCTGATCGAGATCTCGGGTGCGATGTTCCCATATCCAGTCTATGCCCTCGGCTGCTTCGTACCCAAGATATGCCGCATCGAAGTAACCGCACAGAAAAAGCACGAAGACAACATCTCTGCCGTGCGTCGCTTTGAGGTAGTTAATTTTGATCGCCTCTTCCTTGCGGCGCTTGTTGACATTCGTGAAGTCACCTGCGGATTTCGCTTCGACGAGTATCGGCAGATGCGGGAGTTTGGCCTTTTTAGGCTGGATCACCGCGTCGATGGGAATCTTGACGGTTCTGGCTTCGGCTTTGGAGGGCTTTACAAGGACATTAGACCGAAAAGAGAACGTGCCGGGCTCCATTTGGTTGAGCGGCATGGCGGCAGGATGTGCTTTCAGTTTATAGCCGCGCTCGCGCAGGTGCTTCTCGATGAGTGCGAGCTGACGCTTTTCCTGCGCATTTCTCACGATAGGTTCCGCGACAGCACCGCAGCGCCGGTCGGCCACGATTGTGGAAGAACGGTAGCGTTCTTCCTTCGTGGGTTTTCGC
>JBAQYV010000187.1:0-5579 GCA_049790315.1 Candidatus Acidiferrales bacterium
GGCCTGAACCTGTCCGCCGTGGCGGAGGCCGCCGCTACGAAGCGCAACGGTTTCGCCGGGCTGCGCGGAGCGCGTCCCCTCAGAAGCTGGAATGAAGAACGCGCCGTAGTTGCGGTGCAAGCTCCAACTCTGCGCGGTAAGATTTGCGATGACGGCTATTTCTTCGGCCATTTCGTTATGCTCCTCTATTCTGACTGTGCCATATTTGTACAGTGGTTAACATCGATGTTGTAGCGTATCGGGCGCGGTGGTAAATTCAGGGCAATGCGATACATCTTCGTTTCGATCCTGATTCTGTGTGCGTTAGGCGCGCAAACCCTGCCCCAGCGAGTCCTGGTGCTGGTTCACCCCGTCACGGTCAAACGCCAGACACCGTGCAAGACGCCAGAAAACGCCTCGACATGCTATTGGACCCACGGACGACTCTCGTGTTCAACGGTTCTCCATCGTGGCGATTGTGGAGAATCGGTACGAAGCGAATTCTGGGAATTTACAGCGGTCCGTCGACATTCAATTACGCCGGAATCGCCGCAGGAGACGGTGACCACCCCGAATTCCCGCCCAATCTTGAGAAAATCTTCGAGGCTGACGTAAAACACCAGATGATCGTCAACGATCCATTTAGGGGACTGCCCGACTCTGCGTTTGGCGATTTCGAGATATGTCCGCTGGACCATAAGCCGAAGGGCTGGATGGAACACGCCTGCATCGAATCCGCAAAAAATATCGTCCTGCAACCTTATGTGTCGCGCTGGTATTGACGGTCGACTGGTCGCTACTTCTTCTCGGGAAAGTACGTATTCACCCATGCCCTGCTTGAAGGCACATCGCCAGCGGTGAAGGAATTGTGGTAGGGACCGGATTGAGTGCTGATTTGGACGCCCGCCGGGTTCTTCGGATTAAGAACATAGTTGGTCCGGGACGCGTTCGTTGGTATCCCAAGATAGATCGCGCCTTGAGTTGGATCGTTGCCGCTGAGGAATGCCTCGCGCGCTGCCTTCATTGAAGAATCGTACGCGACCTGTACATCAGGATTGTTCAAGGCCTTGGCAGAGGGCTCTATCGGTGCGTGAACCGATGGCCGCCTGTCACCACGAGCATCGGCGCCGTTGATAATCATTTGCGCCACCTTTTGCCGCGCCGCATCAATGGACTCGTTCGAGCTTGGGAGATCGGAAAGGGATTGAGTTTCACCAAAGACGCTGAGTCCTACCTGATGAACCGTAAGCCCATCGATGACTTTGGTTTGCTCCACCGATTGGTTCCAAGCGTTCTGGTCCACCGGCGGAGATTGCAGCGGCGCCGATGGAAGCGATGATTGAGGCTTAACGGCGTCGATTGCCTTCTCGACGATCGATCCCAACCAGCTCTGACCATCGTTCGGCATGAACTAACCTCTCCGAACAAAATTATTCGACGGGATGGAAGCCCGACGGCTTCCTCTACGAAGTGAAACGACTTCAACTCTGCGCGATGAGATTTGCGATGAGGCTATTTCTATCCAATGTTTACTACTGTGGTCCGGTCTCACAACATTTGTTTGGCCGCACCGAACCAACGCTGCAAACTTGCTTTAGCACTTAGATCGTGGCGTTGCGAGCCGCCGGCGATTGCCCGGTGAAGATCTTGCGACACAGGGCGCAGCGCTTTTTCGTGAAACGGCTGGAGGCGAGATGAACGCACGCTTGAAATTGTTGTTCTGCACGTTGGCGCTACTGTTCGCAGGTACCGCGTCCACCGCTCCCATGCCGGGCGGCGCTCATAAGACTCCGAAAAGCTCTTCGACTTGTTTTGCGGGATTCCCGCAGGGAGTCTTCTACGGTTCGCCTTACGGCGTCACGAATGCGCAGCTTGCGTTCTTCCTGACAGCGTCCTACACGCTTAAAGATCCGACCCTGGCGCATGCCAGCATGCCCGGCCTTCTTGTTGCGGACATGAATCCCGTTTCGACAAGGGTCCTATATGCGGTGGCGGATGGGACTGCGGGCAACTTCTCCATCCATCTGAATGTTTTTCAGGACGCTACGCAGGATCATTACGGCATGACTGTCGTCGTGAACGGTCCGTCCACGGTGAATTTCAATGGTTATGACCCGACGCACATTCAAACCGACGTGCAGTACTTCCAGTTTACGCTGCCGGCCCAGTACGTTTCTGGATCGCAGTTGATTCAGGATGCCGGCACAAAAATTGCGACGTACCTCGATAACGGCTGGACGTGTAACTGAAGATTCTTTCGGCGTCAGTCTGGCGTTGTACGATTACAACTTTTCGACTACAACTTTCCTGTTCGGCCGATCGCTTCCGCGTTTCCGCTCGATCGGACTCCGATCATCACATTCAAAATCTTCACGTCGTCGCGCGCGGCGCGCTACACCACGGCAACGTGCGGCACGCCGTGGAATGCGGGGGCGGCGTCGGAGAGCACATCGTCGGCGAAGGAATCGTAATCGCGATCTTCGCTGGCGTCACGGCGATCGAGCGCGGCTCGGCGTTCGCCGGCGGCGAGGCCGCGGCTCCATTCGATGGCGCGGGCTACGTGCGCGAGCGCTTCGGGCGTTAGCGGAATGAAATCTCCGCGCGGAGTTTCGAGCGTGAGGCAATGCTCGTATTCGCCGCGCGAAGGATAGGGGCCGAGCGCGGGAATCGCGCGGCCATTTTCAAGTTCCATTGTGTTCGCGAACCAATCGCGCGGAGTGCCGTAAAATTCCGGCGGCGCCCAGCGTTCGATGTGCCAGCGATTTACGGCGGGATATTTCGGTTCTTGCCGCAGCTCAATGGATTCGCGCAGCAGCGTGCCTTCCGCGTCGCGATCCTCGAAGCGGCCACCGAGCCACGCGAGTCGATTCCATCCCCACACGACGCGGTAATTCGGTTCGCCGAAGCGATTGATGCCGCCGGCGAGATGGAGCACGCGCGCGGCCCAGGCGGGTGTTTCGTGCGTTTCGCGCGTGACGCGGATCATGGAGTTGGGTGTCGTGCGATTTTTCGCGCGACAAAGAAATTGATAAATTAGGTTTGTGACGTCGCAAGAAAGGCGAGATTGCAACAACGGGCTAGACTAAACAGGTGCCCCGTGGCACTTCTTGAACTTGACGGGCTTTCCCCCGGCGTCTTGTTTCCCACAGGGACATGGATCATTTCGGCCGACGCCAGCAAACCGCATCTTATTCGCCTCTTGAACATAGTCTATTCCAGTCATCGAAGGGACGCGAAATGAGACCCACGTCTGATTGGCGACGTTGGTTATTGAGAAATCTCCTTTAGTAATTATCTCCATGCCCAAGATGAATCCGAATTGTGCCGTTTCCTCGCACTCAGTAACCACCACCCCGACGATGGTGACTGAATTGGGCAAGAAGACGTTAACCAGATACGTGTTCTTGGTACTTGTCCCTCCAAAATGATTGACGACTTGGCTGCCGATCGGGGTCAGTCCAAGATTCTTGACGACGGATGGCGTAATTGAACTTCCGGTCGCACCGGTGTCCCACAGGGCGCTTGTAGGCACCTGCGCCGGCGGTGGGGTCGGAGGATTAGAAGGATCATAAGCCGCCGTTATCGAAACGGCGGTAATAATTCGGTTCGTATAGCCCGCATATTTGATGGTGAAGGCACTGAACGGCGGAGGAGGCAAAGGGCTTCTCCCTGCTCAGTTTATTGTTGTCGTATACGCGTCCGGGCCAGGAAGGCACATCTGAATCATAACCTTTCCAAGCTGTTGATCACGCTGTACTTGGAGGTATGCCTCAAGGGCGGAATTGTACACAGCGCAGAGTTTTTGGCCCTGGATAACCAACGCCTTGCCCACATATTGTTTGACCAATCCATCCTGATTCTTGATGAAAAAGTCCAACTCTTCGCTGAACATGACAGTACCTCGCACCTTCAATATATCACGGTTGATCGCCCGATCTTCGGAGTTATTTCGGCGGGTTGCCCGCACCCGTTTTCTCCTCCCGTTCAACGATAGGAAGGAGCTGATACCCCACACGCGGTCGCGGCGCGCAGGGCACCAGCCCTGGGAACGCCATTCTCCTGAATGGCGGATTCTAAATCGCCAATCGAGAGATTGGCGCTCCCGGGAAAACTAAATCGAGCTCTAGTAACCGCTCGGTCGCGCCAGCGTGTCGATGAAGCTGCCGCTGCGGGGGGAGTCGTCCCAGAGCTGGAAACCTGTGTCGAAATAAAAGATGAAGGCCGCGGAGACGCCGCCGGACGTGCCGTAAATCGGGAACACGGTTTGTCCGCCGACCTCGAAGTAATCGATGTCCTTCATGACGGCGCGGCCCCAGTGCGACAGATCGAGGAAATCCACGCGCGTTTGATTGGCGTTGATCGAAGATTTGATCGGCACACCGGACATCGTTTTGCGACCGGAGAAAAGCAGATCGAGATCGCTTGCGCGGCCGCCGCTGCCTCCCTCTTTGATCACCTGGCTGATGGTGATGCCGAGATTCTCCCAGGCATGTTCCTGTTCCACGGAAGTGTAAGCGATCAGCTTGCCGAGCTGCGAAATTCCCAACGCTTTGCGAACTTTGTTGATCGCGAGGCGAACGTAGCCGGGAACGAGCGCGGAATTCCCCGCGTTCACGCGCGGCGTGGCGAGTTGCTGCGGATACGTGGCGCGATTCAAATTCAGCCACGTGCCGGTGGTCGCGTTGTTCTGATGATACGGCACGCCGTAAAGCGACACCGGCTGCGCGCCGGAGAGGCCGTCGTGCACGATCACGTCATTGGCGCTGGTGCCGGCGGGAACGTTGTCGACGACGATGGTTTGCGATGAGCTGATCGGATCGGCTTGCAGCACGGTGGTCACCACGCTTGCGGCGACGTTGCGATTCGTGGTGAGCGTGGGATCGTAAATCTGAATCGTCTGCCCCACATACACGAGCGCCGCGCCGGGAGGCGTATTCATGGTGAACGTGGTGCTGGCGATCGAGCCGATCGTGCCGAGCACGCCGTTGCCGGCGGTCTGAATAACCTTGTCAAGAAAGGACCGGAACTGTTTCATTCCGTTCGAGACTTCGCGCTTCACCGCGTTCTCGATGGCTTTTTCTTTGTTGTTCGTGGCGTACTCGACGAGCTTTGAGATTTCCACTGCGAACCGGAAAAAGATCGGCGAAATTTGCGCCACGTCGTAGCTGGTGCCGGAGCCGCGGCCCAAATCTCCGCCGTCGGCGTTGTAGCTGCCGGCCTTGCCGCCGGGATTCACTTGCAACGGCAGCCGCATGTTACGCGAGCTGACGCGTTCCACGTCACCGCGCGCCTGGATCATGGTGAGCAGCACGTCGTCCCGTTCGTAAAGCAGCGGCACTTTGTCCCGCACCTTTTCCAGTTGCAACGCGATGGTCTGCGCATTCTGCATTTGTGCCATGATTCACCTCGCCTCGTTTTGTTTTATGACAATGGAAGATACGCAGCCGCGAGGCCGCGATGGATCTGAGAAATTGTTTGGGCGAAAACTACATCGAGAAAATATCGTCGTCGGACGTGCGGGCGTAATCGATTTCGCGCGGGCGGAGCGCGCGGGCGCTGCCGCGGCCGGCTGCTTCCCCGCTTGCGGCGCCGCCGACATC
>JBAQYV010000188.1:0-39678 GCA_049790315.1 Candidatus Acidiferrales bacterium
GTTCCACGTGCGTGGAAATTGCGCGCTGTGGTGCCCGACGATGTCTTGCGCGGCGCGATGCAGATTGCGCGCGCGGCTGTAGTAGCCGAGGCCGGCCCACATTTTCAAGACTTCATCGAGGCGAGCCGCCGCGAGCGATTCAATTGTGGGGAAGCGCTGGAGGAAACGCTCGTAGTATCCGATCGCGGTGACGACGCGCGTTTGCTGGAGCATGATTTCGGAAAGCCAGATGCGGTAGGGATCGTGCGTGCGGCGCCACGGGAGATCTCGCTTCGAGGCGCGATACCAAGCGAGAAGGTTGCGGCGAAAATGTTTTATCGCGGCATTTGACGCGTCCAATTTCTCGAATGCCATCGTTCGGCATTTTGACACAAGAGGTTACGACTGGAAGAGTAAGTAGGACGAATCCCAAAGGCGGGTGGGCACGGTGCCGCGCGGCTCGAAGGTGACGATGATTTTGAAAATGTCGGGCCGCTCGATGAGTTGATCGAGAAAACGCGCGCCGGCGCCGCGGCGGCGCGGTTCGACCATGGCGAGAACTCGAAGCGCGTCGTAGATCACGTCCGTTGCGGGCGCGGCTGGAATCGACATGCCGGCGGTGCGGAATTCGATCACGGAATCCAGCTCGTAAAAATGCCACGCGAGGCTGGCGCACAGTCCGACGGCGCGATCGAAGCGTTCCGTCATTTGCTCGGGGCTGGTGAACGCGGCGGGATCGATTTCGGGATCGAGCGCGAGCAGCACGCGGCGTTCGTCTTCGCGCGCGTATTCGCGCACTTGCAGCGAAGCTTTTTTTGCCGTGGCTTTCCAATCGACGTGGCGCGCGCTGTCGGTGGAGCGGTAGTCGCGAATGGCGTAGAGGTCATGGCCGCGTCCGCGCACGTAGCTTTCAAGCTCACCGGTAACGAGAGGAAGCACGTCGAAAAATTCTTCGCTTGGTCGGACGGCGGGATACGCGACGATTTCAAGATCGGCGTCAATGCGGCGCGTCTTCTGCAGAAAGCCGAACGGAAATTTCGTGCGCAGGCCGAGCGCGTCCTGACGATACACGCCGCGGCGCGGGAATGTTAGTTCGACATTCTGGCGCACGGAGCCCATGCGCGGCAGGTAAGGGAAGTACACCGGGCGCGTGAGGATTGCGCCGGGCGCGCGGCCTCGCTCACGTTTGGTGGCCGGCATTTCGCCGACCACCGAGAGCGAAAACGACGGCAACCAGAATTTCTCGTTGCGCAGTTCGGCCAGCGCTATGGCCGGTTGCGTGGCGAAAATGTGCTCGGGCAATTCGAGATGCAGATCCACGCCGGAAAGAACCAATCGCGAAAGGACGCCGGAAATCAAAATGCCGGACAGCAGGCAGGCCAGAACCATGAACAATAAATTGTTGCCGGTGTTGAGCGCGGCGAGCGTGACCACCGCGACGCCGCCGAGATATACGAGGCCCTCGCGCGTCAACTTGTAATCGATCTGGTAGGCGAGCCAGCGCAGTGGAGTGCGGCGCGCGAGTTTTGGAACGATCGTCAGGCCCACCCAGGCGGCCAGCGCGAGCGCGGAAATCGCGGAGCCGGCGGCGAGCGCCATATTTCCCGTTTGCGCGGCTGCGCCGGAATATAAAGCGAGGCCGAGCGCCACGGCTAATGCGCCGATGGCTACGAAGAAATTTTTCCACGATGCGCGTTCGGCGGAGCGATTCGATACGGGATCGCCGGCGCTAGTGGATTTGTGGTCCAGCGTAAGATCAGATTTGCGAGGCGGAACGCTTTTCGGGCCGCGATTCGGGGCTCGATTCGATGCGCCATCCGACGCGATACCGATGGTGGAGGCCATCAGAGCGGAACGCGCGTGGATTCGACAATGTCGGTGAGTATGGCTTCGGCGTGCGACGATTTCTTTTGTGTGGAGGCGTAGCGCGTGTTGACGACGACGCGATGCGCGAAGACGGGCAGGATCAGCCGCTTGAAATCGTCGGGCACGCAAAAGTCGCGGCCATCGATGTAGGCGCGGGCTTGCGCGGCGCGTTGCAGCATCAGCAGGCCGCGCGGGCTGACGCCGAGCAGGAGTTGTTCGGCATGGCGCGTGCGCTCGACAATTTCGATGGCGTAATCGGCGAGCGAATCGTCGACTCGCACTTGTTCGACGGCGCGCTGCAAGGCGGCAACATCGGCGGCTTCCATCACGGGCTCGACGCTGGTGAACGCGTCGCCGCCACGATGCTGGCGCAAGATTTCGCGTTCGCTTTCGCGCCCGGGATAACCCATGCGGATGCGCAGAAGGAACCGGTCAAGCTGCGATTCCGGGAGCGGATACGTGCCGTGATGCTCGATGGGATTCTGCGTGGCGAGCACGAGAAAAGGCTGCGGCAAAAGATACGTGTGATTCTCGACGGTCACTTGCGCTTCGTTCATGGCTTCGAGCAGCGCGGATTGCGTCTTGGGTGTGGTGCGATTGATTTCGTCGGCGAGCACGACGTTGGCGAAAAGCGGGCCGCGCTTGAAATTGAATTCTTGCGTGGTGGGATTGAAGACGCTGACGCCGATCACGTCGGACGGCAGCAGGTCTGAAGTGAATTGAATGCGCTGGAACGAGCAGTGGAAAGAACGGGCGAGGGCTTGCGCGAGAGTGGTTTTGCCGACGCCGGGGACGTCTTCGATCAGCAAGTGGCCGCGCGCGAGCAGCGCCACGATCGCCAGTTCGATCACGTCGTCTTTGCCGCGAATCGCGCGTCCAACTGCGTTGCGCAATTCTGAAAGCTGATTTTGCACCGCGGTGCTCATTGCTTGATGGTCTCCGCCGGTTGATAATGCTTGTTGCTTCTGTTAGAAACGAAACTTCCAGGGCGATTAGCTCAGTGGTTAGAGCGCTCCCCTCACACGGGAGAGGTCCAAGGTTCAAGTCCTTGATCGCCCACCATACTTCCTGACCAGGCTAAGGCTCGCTCGCTATTCTAAAGGATTATTGAATGCCGCCGTCGCTACGATTCCTGCAGTTCTTCGCGTTAGGCACCTGGGTGGGGGCGATCCTGTTTTTCAGCTTTGTCGTCGCACCGGGGGCGTTTCGCACGCTGCAGAATCCGGATGAGGCTGGCGCGCTGGTCGGTTATTCGCTGGCGCGTCTTCATGTCGCGGGGATCGTGCTGGGTGTGATTTATCTTGTGGTCGCGGCGCTTGGCGCGAAATCGGTGCGCGTGCTCGGCTCTGGGGCGTCGATCTGCGTGATCGTCATGTTGATCTTGACGGCCATTTCGCAATACTTGGTGATCGCGCGAATCGAAGCCTTGCGAATCGAGATGGGATCGGTACGCGCAACGCCGCCGGAAAATCCGATGCGCTTGGCATTCGACCGTCTGCACGGCGTTTCGGTTTGGCTGGAAGTGATCATTCTGCTCGCGGGAATCGCGGCGCTGTATCTCACGGCTCGCAGTGTGCCGCACGACATCTCCGCGCCGGCCGGCATTCACTCGCGTGTATGACCGTTCTTCGTTACCACTAACGTTTGGATTTTTTCGGATTGGCTTTCTTGAGCGGGCGCACGGGCGCGCTCGCGGCAGGCTTAGTCTTTTTCGCGCGCAGTTGTTCCGAGGCGCGCCACAAATACCAGCTCGCTACCGTGCCATAGGGATGCCAGCGTTCGCCGTAGGCTCCCAATTCCTTCGGAGTGGGCATTCTCCTTTTTCCGAATGCGAGCTGAAAACCTTTTCGCACGCCGAAGTCGGAAACGGGTAGGACGTTCGGGCGTCCCAAATGAGAAATCAGCAGCATCTCCACGGTCCATACACCGACGCCGCGCACGACGGTCAGCCGCTCGATAATTTCTTCGTTCGAGAGAAGCTCGATTTCGGCCTGGGTGGGAACTGTGCCGTCGAGCGCTTTTTGCGAGAGGTCGCGAATCGCGGCGATTTTCTGGCGCGACAATCCTACCGAACGGAGCTGCGTCGTCGTGACCGCGAGGGTTTGCGCGGGGGAAGGCATCTGGCCGCCGCCGAAGCGATCTTTGAAGCGGCCGAGGATTGTGGCCGCGGCTTTGCCGTTTAATTGCTGGTAGAAGATCGAGCGCAGCAAAGCTTCGAACGGTCCGGCGTGGCCGGAGGGTTTGATGTTGAATCGCCCAACGCGTTGAACGATTTGATCGATCACGCGGGCGAAACGCGGATCGACGCGTTTTATGTGGCGTATCGCGGCGCGATGAGTGTGGAGAACGTGAGTTTCCGCAGGCATACGGTTGGACACTGATGATTGCTGGGCTTGTGTTTTTTTCTTAGTCATGGACGCTCGAGTAGAGATGGAATGAAAACGGGCCGAGGCGAGCTCCGCCCCTACAAAACCGGAGCGTATGCTAGTATCACTCGCTCATGCAAACTGGAATCATTGGACTGCCACAGGTCGGGAAAACCACGCTATTCCGGATTTTGACGCACGCGGAACTTGACGAGAAGGCCGCGCGCGGGGCTACGCACGTTGGCGTGGCGCGCGTGCCGGAGCCGCGCCTGGAAAAGCTCGCGGCGCTGTTTCAGCCGAAAAAAATAACCTATGCGACTGTAGATTACGTAGATGTGGGTGGAATGCAGAAGGATCGCGCGCGCGATTCCGCAGTGCTTGCGCCGCTTCGCGAAGTGGATGCGCTGGCGCATGTGTTGCGCGCGTTCGATGATCCGAGCGTGGCGCACTCCGCGGGTTCGGTCGATCCGCTGCGCGACGCGGTCAGTCTTGATCTCGAGCTAATGCTGGCCGATCTCGATCAGATCGAACGGCGCGCGGAACGCGTCGAAAAAGATCTGAAAAAGAAAAAGGATCCGTTGCTGGAGCGCGAACAGGTGCTTCTTGAACATTGCCGCACCGCGATCCAGGCTGAGAAGCCGCTGCGCGAATTGGAATTTTCCGCCGACGAGCGAAAGCTGATGAGCGGCTTCATGTTTCTTTCGCAACGGCCGATGCTTTACGTGCTGAATCTCGGCGACGACGAAGTGGGCGATCTCGATGCCGCGGTCGCAAAGCGTGGAGCGTCGCAATTGGCTGGACGCGCGGGCACGGTGCTCGTGCCGATCTGCGGGCGAATTGAAGCAGAGCTTGCGCAACTCGAGGGTGCCGAAGCTGCGGAACTTCTCGCGGCGTATGGATTGAAACAATCCGGCCTCGATCGGCTGATCGAAGCGACTTATCGATTGCTTGGCCTGATTTCATTTTTCACCGCGGGTGAACCTGAGGTGCGCGCCTGGACGATTCGCCGCGGCGCCACAGCGCAGAAAGCCGCCGGCGAGATTCATAGCGACATCGAGCGCGGATTCATTCGAGCGGAAGTCGTGCGTTGGGACGAATTGATTGCCGCGGGCGGATGGGCGCAGGCGCGTGAAAAGGCGCAGGTGCGTCTGGAAGGGAAGGAATATATCGTTCAGGAAGGCGATACGATTCTTTTCCGGCACAGCGGGTAAGTTGGTTCGCTCAAACAGAGACCTTGAGCGGACGAACCTGAGTTTTGACGAGCGCTTCTTTTTCATTCCGCACGACCCGCAGACTAAATTCCGATTGAAGATTGATCCAGAAGTCGGGCGTCGTCCCGAAAACATATCCAAGTCGAAGAGCCATTTCGGGGGAGATACCGCGCTGTTCGCGAACGATGTCGTAGACAGTCGGAGCGGGAACGCGCAAAGCCAGCGCTAACTGATTGGCATTCAGATTGAGCGGTAGCATGAACTCTTCTCGAAGAATTTCACCCGGATGAATTGGTTTCAGCTTAGCCATCTGGTTGCCTCTTCTTAGTGATAGTCAACGATCTCTACGTTGTGAGCATCCCCTTCTGCCCACACAAAACAGATCCGCCACTGGTCGTTGATGCTGATACTGTGTTGCCCTTCGCGGTTTCCTTCCAGTGCGTGAAGTCTATTGCCCGGGAGCACGCTCAAATCCATGAGGCGCCTGGCTGCGTGTAGCATTAACAATTTCCGCCGCGCCGACTGTCGAATGTTCACCAATCTCGGAACGCTTTCGTCGTTAAAAAGCCTTTCAGTGCCGGTAGATTTAAAGGATTTTATCACATGTAGAGGATATAATGCGATTAATTAAACGTCAAGCATAGTCCGCGGGCGCAATCTGGACAAGATAAGATGGAGGCCTGAAGGCCTCCGCTACATAATCCGGTGAACCCACGATTGGGATCACGCAGGTGAGCTAGTGCGGCTCCCTAGGGGTTCCATTTTGGCTTTTGGAATGCCCAATTCCCCGCAACTTTTTGACAGCACACGGGTTCGATACAATGTGGAGGCCATGGTTAGGTCGGACGTCCAACTGATGCTGGACGTAAAGGCCGGGGACGAAGTGTCCTTCGAGCTTTTGCTCCGGAAATATCGGAGCCCGCTTGTCAATTTTCTGGCGCGGATGGTGCGCGACCGCGGCATGGCGGAAGAGTTGGCGCAGGAAGTTTTTCTGCGCGTTTACCGCGCGCGCAAAGGGTATGCGCCGAGCGCCAAGTTCACCACGTGGATGTTTCGCATCGCTTCCAATTTGGCGCTGAACGCGATTCGCGATGGCCGGTACCGGCAGTTGGAAATCTCGATAGACCAGCCGATGGAAATTGGCGACGATTCCGCGCCGCCGTGGGAAGTGGCCGAACGGCGGCCGAGCGTGGAGCAGGAACTGATGGCCCGCGATCGAGCGGCGATTATTCAGCGCGCCATCGCGCAGTTGCCGGATAAGCAGCGCGCCGCGGTGCTTTTGCACAAATATCAAGAGCTCGATTACGATGAGATCGCCGGAATTTTGGAGTGCTCTGAGGCCGCGCTGAAATCGCTGTTGTTTCGCGCGTACGAAACGCTGCGAGTGGAATTGGCGCCGCTGGTGGGGCAGCAGAGGCCGTGAAACGGCGCAGGGAAGGAACGCATCGTAGAAAAAAGGGATTGATGAAAATGCGGGGGACGGTTTTGGCGGGTGGCAAGCAGAGCTCGCACCGGAAGTGAGGTCGCAATGAGCTGCGGAAAGATCGAAAACAAATGGATCGCTTATTTTGACGGAAAGGCCAGCGCCCCTGAGCGCCGCGACGTGGAAGCGCATCTTGCGGTGTGCTCCGCATGCAGCCAGCGGGCCGTGGAATATCGCGCGATGTGGGGCGTGCTTGACGAATTACCGGCGATTGCGCCATCGGCGTCGTTTGACGCCGCAGTGCGCGCGCGTGTGGTCGCCGAGCCCGCACGCCGTACGTGGAGATGGTTCCTACCGTCGCCGCGCTTGGCATTTTCGGTTTCGTGCTTGCTCGTGCTTTCCGTGTGGCTCGCTTCCAGGCCCGCGGATGTCGATCAATCCGCCGCAGCATCAGCCGCAGGCAGTCAAGCTTCGAGCGAGGCGGATTTCCGCATGATCAACGATTTGCCGGAGCTTGAGAACTACGACGTGCTGGCGAATTTTGACGCACTAAGCGATCTGCCGGCCGCGCCGGTGGAACAGCCTGCGTCGCATATGTGAGATGTCGCGCATGCGCGATGTCGCGACGGCGGGCGGAGACGATCTCCGCCGCTACAAAGGCAGAGTCAAAGGCAAAAGCAAAATCGCCGGCCGTCGCCGCGCGGTGAGAAAATTTAGAAGCACTCGAAAGGAATTTTTCGCGGTATGAATTGGCATCGTCCCATCCCGGTGCTTTTGGCGTTGGCGCTTGCGAGCGGGTTTCTGCTTGCGGGTCGCGCGGACGCGCAATCGCGCGCCGCCGAAGCCGCAGCCTATCGACAGCAGCAGCGTCGCGATGATTCACAGGTCAGGCCGGCGCGCGCGCAGAATCAACCCAACAATCAGCCGAAACCGGGCGAGCGCCGAATGCTGGGCCTGCCGCCGAAATGGGTGGAGCGCCTGCAGGACATGAGCCCCGAGCAGCAGGAACGATTCATGCGCAACAACGCGAACTTCAATGCATTGCCGCCGCAGCAGCAGGAACAGATTCGCCGCCGCCTTCAGGTTTGGAACAACATCACGCCGGAACAGCGGCAAGAAATTCGCGAACGCCAGCAAGTTTGGGAGCAGATGTCGCCGGAGCAACAGCAGTATGTGCGGCAGCAACTCCTGCCGCGCTGGCAGCAGCTCCCGCCGCAGCGGAAGCAGATTATTTTGCAGCATCTGCGCGCGCTGCGAAATCTGAGCGACCCCGACCGCGAATCGCGTTTGAACGATCCCGCTTTCAATCAGGGACTCAGTCCCGATGAGCAGCACATGCTACGCGATCTCGCTCACCTGCGCGTGGCGGGTACGATCGAAGGGCCGCAGCAGTAAGTTTCCGCGAAATTCCGCCGCGTTAGCCGCTCGCCGTTCCTTTTCTGATTTTTTCTTTGTTTCACATCGGTACGAGAATCTTTAGCCTCTGCAAGCGATGCTCTACCACTGGGCTGCGGTCGCCGCGCGCATACAACTGGTGGTGGTGTTCGACGGCAGTATCACATCGCCCAAAAAGTTTTCCACAATGTCGTAAAAAATCTCGGATTCCGCTTGACAACTTTTCGCGCCCGACTACAATCGGGGACCAAAGTGGGTGCAAGTGGGAGCTAGTGAAGCAAAGTGGCAAGATTGAGTGCAATTCTCGGTCGTTTTGTGGGGTTCTATGCTTCGGGGCAACTATCCAGCGAAAGTCGACGAAAAGGGCAGGCTGAAGATTCCGTCGGCATTTCTGGAAACCCTGAAGGAGCACGGCGAGCGGTACTTCGTCACCAGTGAGAACGGGGACTACGTGCGCGTGTATCCGATGAAGGTCTGGAACGAGATTGAAGCCAAGCTCGCCGGACTTTCCACGCACAACCGGACCAAGATCCGATTCCTGACGCGAGCGAACTATTTTGGTCAGGTGGTGGAAATGGACCGGCAGGGACGAGTGCTGATTCCGAGCGTGCTGAGAGAGACCGCGCAAATGAATGGCGAGGTGGATGTGCTGGGCAACTTGAACTACCTCGACGTTTGGAATCACGCGCGGTTCCTTGAAAACTTGACGAAGAACCCGATCACGGACGACGACGAGAAGACGCTGGATCAGCTGGGAATTTAATTTTGAATGCGCTGCACACGCCGGTGCTGGCCGAAGAGGCCCTCCACTGGCTGGCAATCAGGCCCGGCGGCACGTATGTGGACGCGACGGTGGGTCTGGGTGGGCATGCGCTTGAGATTTTGCGGCAAATGGACGGCCGGGGCCGTTTGATTGGCTTGGACCGGGACGCTCAAGCGCTCGAAATCGCACGTGAGCGCCTGAAAGCTTACGAAGGGCAGGTGACGCTGGTGCAAACAGAATTCTCACGGATTGGGGAAGTTGCCGAGAACCTGGGATTGCCGCCGGTGGATGGGGTGCTGGCCGACCTGGGCGTCTCCAGCATGCAACTTGACGAAGCCGAGCGCGGATTTTCATTCCGCGCCAGCGGACCGCTCGACATGCGCATGGATGCAAGCGTCGAAGCGTTGACCGCACACGAGATTGTGAACCGCTCGCAGGAACGCGAGCTGGCAAACCTGCTTTTTCAATATGGCGAAGAGCGGGATTCACGAAGAATCGCCAAGGCGATCGTTCGCGCGCGTCCTATCCGGGACACCGCGCACTTGGCAACGGTTGTGGCAGGGGCCCGAAAGCAAGGGGGAAGGCAGAAACTGCATCCCGCGACAAAAACGTTTCTGGCGCTGCGGATAGCGGTGAATCGGGAGATGGAGGAACTCGAGCAGTTTCTAATTCAGACCCCTGCCACGCTTTCTATAGGAGGACGCTGGGTGGTGCTGGCGTATCACTCGCTGGAGGACCGGCAAGTGAAGCACCGCTTCCAAGCATTGGCGCGCGAAGCGGCGTTCCGCATGCTCACGAAGAAGCCGATCGTGCCGGCGGACATCGAAATCGCGCAGAACCCGCGGGCGCGCAGCGCGAAAATGCGCGTGGTGGAAAAAATCGAAACGCAAAGAATGGGAGTGGAAGAAACCGGCGAAGAAAAAGTGGTCGCGGAAAAAATTGAATTGGAGCGCGCGTCATGACCGAATTTTACACCGTCAAGCGAATCGACAATTCGCGCCTGGTACGTCCGAAGGCGCCCGACCGGCTGCGCGAATGCGTGCGCCTGGTGGCCATAGGCGGCGTACTCGCTCTTGTCGCGCTGCTCTACGCGTGGCAGCACTTCGCGTGCATTCAAATGCGATCGCAGCTTGAATCGTTGAAGATCGATCGCACGCAAGCGATCGAACTCAATCAGGAATTGAAACTCGAAGTGGCGAGCTTGCGCGATCCGGGCCGCATCGATCAGATTGCGCGCAACCAACTTGGATTGACGGCGCCGGCATCTTCGCAAGTCGCGCCCGACCAGGCGCCGGCCGATGCAGTGCTGGCCCAGGCGCGTTACGCGAATCCCGTGGCGGCGCAATAACTGGAATTTCTGGCACAGAAATCGGGCCGCGCAGAGCGCGGCACTTAATCGGTTTGCGCGGAGCGCATGGCCACACCGATCTGCGCGGAGCGCATTGGTTAAATGGACTTCCGACAACCCCGCGGACGGATTTTCCTGATCACCGTCCTGGCGGCGCTCTGGATGGTATTCGCCCTGGGGCGTCTCGGCTATCTGCAATTGGTCTGCTACAGCGATTATCTCGCCCGCGCGCAACACCAACAGCGCCTGATCGTCGAAGTCAGCCCGAGCCGCGGCGATATTCTGGATCGCAATCTGCGTCCGCTGGCGATGAGCGTTGCGGCGGACACTTGCTTTGCCGTGCCGTCGGAGATTCCCGATCCCGCGATGGTCGCGCAACTTCTCGCCGGGCCTCTCAATCTGTCACAAGATGACATTCTCTCGCGCCTCGCGTCTTCGCGCACGTATGCGCGGCTGGCGCGGAAGCTTTCGCCGGAAACTGTCGCGCGTATCGACGCGCTGAATCTGAAGGGCATTTACTTCGAGAAAGAAGATCAGCGTTTTTATCCCAAGCGCGAATTGGCGGCGAGCGTTCTCGGCTACGTCGATGTGGATCAGAGAGGGTTGGGCGGTATCGAGTACTCGCTCGACAGCCACATCAGCGGCCAGGGCAGCCGCACGGTGGTTCTGGCTGACGCGCATCGTCACGCGCTGGATAGCAGCGATCAGGCGCCCGTTGCTGTCGGCAATGTCGTCTTGACCTTGGATCAGAATATTCAGTACATCGCGGAACGCGAATTGAATGTCGCGATCCGCGAAACCCACGCCATCTCCGGCACGGTGATCGTCGAAAATCCGAATACCGGCGAATTGCTGGCTGTGGCCAATTTCCCCACGTTCAATCCGAATGTGGCGGGCTCCAGTCCCGTCGACGCGCGCATGGACCGCGCGATTAGCGCGGCGTACGAACCGGGCTCGATTTTCAAAATTGTGACCCTTTCGGCCGCGATCGATCAGGGGCTCGTGAAGCCAACCGATGTCGTCGATTGCCAGGAAGGCTCGATTGATATCGCCGGACATAAGATTCACGATTGGCATCCGTTCGGCGATCTGAGCGTCGCGGACATCCTTGCGAATTCAAGCGACGTCGGCACGATTAAGATCGGCCTGCGGCTCGGCGCGCCGAAGCTCTACCAATATATGCAATCGTACGGATTCGGGCAGCCGACGGGTGTGGATTTGCCGGGCGAGAGCAAAGGGCTAATGCGGCGGCTTGAGAATTGGACGCCGATTTCGGTCGGCTCGATTTCGATGGGGCAGGAAGTCGGTGTGACGCCTATTCAGATTCTCACCGTGATGTCGGCTATCGCGAACGGCGGCACGATCATTCGCCCGCACATCGTGGCTGGTTTGCGCACCGGCAGTCAGGCCATTGTTCCCGAGGCGCAGCCCGCGCCGCGTCGCGTGATGCAGGCCACGACAGCGGCGACCATGCGTGGCATGCTCGAAGGCGTCGTGCTGCACGGCACGGGCGAATTCGCGCATCTCGATGGCTATACCGCCGGCGGGAAAACGGGCACGGCGCAAAAAATCGATTCCGCGACCGGTCGCTACTCGAAGACGCAGTACAACGCGTCGTTCGTGGGATTTGCGCCGCTCAATTCGCCGGCCATCGCCGTGCTTGTTACGCTCGATTCACCGGTCGGCCCGCACGAAGGCGGACAGGTGGCCGCACCCGTGTTTCACCGTGTGGTACAGCAAGTGCTCGAATATCTCAATGTGCCGCACGATGTGCCGATGGACTCGAAGACGCAAGTCGCGCGCGAGCAAAATCGTCGTGCGGAACTCGGCATGATGGCCGACGCGGCCGATTTCAGTTCCGATAGCGGCCCTGACGACATGCTCGACGCACCGGCTGCATCGAATAGTGATGCGTATGCGAGCGCTGCGCCATCTGCGCCAAGCGCGCCCGGGTTGACTCCTGCGCCGACGCGCGTCGCTGCGCGCTCGCTCGCGGTAGCCGCTGCGCCGCCTGGCGTTATGCCCGAGACAATCGAGCTTGACGAAGGCGCGGGCGTGCAAGTGCCCAACCTGGCCGGCGAAACCGTTCGCGACGTCACCGAGCAGTGCGAACATCTGGGATTGATTCCCGTGCTTGCTGGTGGAGGAGTGGCATTGTCGCAATCGCCGGCGGCTGGATCGAGTGTGCGGCGAGGCACTCGCGTACGAGTGGAATTCGGGCGCCCCGCGGCGACACCTGTGCGCGTGGCCGCTCGCGTTGCGCGGCAAGCCTCGCCCGGCGGGGACCGCTGATGTCTCGCGCGTCTCGGATCGCGGAATCGCCAGCGCCCAACTCGGAGCGCGGATTGAGCGGTGCGGCAGGCGGACCTATACTCGTTCGCAGAAGTATGAAACTCAGTGAGCTTCTGGCGGGGTGCGAGCTTAAGCGTCCGGTGCTTGATGCGGATCGCGAAATCGCGGCCCCCACTTACGATAGCCGCCGCGTAACGCCTGGCGCCGCGTTCTTCGCGATTCGCGGCGAAGCTACCGACGGCAACCGTTTCGTCTTCGCAGCCGTGGAGCGTGGCGCTGTTGCCATCGTCAGCGAAATGCCGCGACCCGCGGCGCTTGCCTCAAATGTTGCCTGGGCCGAGGTTACCGACGCCAGAAAATCCCTCGCTATCGCGGCCGCGAATTTCTTCGGTCATCCCGCCGGTGCGTTGCAACTAGTCGGCATCACCGGCACGAACGGCAAGACCACGACATCGTATCTGCTCGATTCGATCCTGCGCGCTGCCGGCCGCACGGCCGGGCTTTTCGGCACAATTTCGTATCGCATGCCGCAAGCTACCGTTGCTGCTACAACGACGACGCCGGAATCGCTCGAGCTTCAGGGTTTTCTTTCCGAAATCGTGCGCGCAGGCGGCACGCACGCTGTACTCGAAGCCAGTTCGCACGCGCTGGCCATGGATCGGCTGTGGGGTTGCGGATTTGCCGTCGCGGTGTTCACGAATCTCACGCGCGATCATCTCGATTATCACAATTCATTTGAATCTTACTTCGCCGCCAAGCGCCGCCTGTTTGAAGGTACCGGCAAGGGACCCGCGCGAGCCGGCGTGATCAATGCCGACGATCCATATGGAGAGCGGCTGCAAGGTGTCGCGGCGCGCACGCTGACTTACGGCTTGCGAAGTGGCGAAATCACGACGCGTAAGTTCGCGCTAACCGCCGCTGGCTTGGATTTCGAAGCTGACACGCCCGCTGGTTCAATCGCGGTGCATTCGCGATTGGTGGGCCGCACGAATGTGTACAACATTCTGGCGGCGATCGGCGCGGCCATCGCACTGGAAATTCCGTCTGCCGCGATCGCGTCCGGAATTGCGCGGCTCGAATCCGTTCCCGGGCGATTCGAACGCGTGGACGCCGGCCAGCCGTTTCTGGTCGTCGTGGATTATGCACACACGGATGACGCGCTAACCAATCTGCTTGCGACATCGCGCGAATTGCTTCCGGCCGGCGCGCGCATTCTCACGCTTTTCGGCTGCGGCGGAGACCGCGATCGCGCCAAGCGCCCGCTGATGGGCGAAGCCGCGGGTCACGCGAGCGATTTCGTCGTGTTGACCAGCGACAATCCGCGCACCGAAGATCCGCTGCTGATAATTAACGACGCGCTGGTCGGCCTGCAGCGCACCAAAGCCGAATATCGCGTGGAGCCGGACCGCGAGCGCGCCATCGGACTCGTGCTCGAGCAGGCGCGCGCGGGAGACATCGTTTTGATCGCGGGCAAAGGCCACGAAAATTATCAGATTTTGGGCGATCGCACGATTGAATTCGACGACCGGGAAGTAGCGCGCCGCTGGCTCGCTCGCATGGGCTATGGCGTGTGAAGAGCGGGCCTGCGCCGCGGCGCACGACGTGCTCTCCGTATTGGGGCGCTCGCGGTCGGCGATGATTTTCGACCGAGGATGAATCTCGACCGGGGGTGCAATAAGCCTGGTGAGACTTGGCCCGCTGAGGACAATATGCGGTGGACGATTGGAGAGGTGGCTCAAGCACTGGCTCTCGCGCCGCCCGCCGGGCTCGACGCCCTGGCGCGGCTGGCCGGTGTCTCGATTGATTCTCGCTCCGTGGATCGCGGCGAACTGTTTGTCGCGATACACGGACCGCGTCACGACGGACACGATTTTGTGGTTGCCGCTCTCGATGCTGGCGCGGTGGCCGCAATCGTCGCGCGCGATCGCGTTGCCGAATTTCCGGACGCGATCCGGGGCCGCTTACTGGGAGTTGCCGACACAACAGCGGCGCTCCAGGATTTGGCGCAGGCCGTACGCCGGCGCTGGGGCAAGCGCCTGGCCGCGGTCACAGGCTCGGTTGGAAAAACGACCACCAAGGAAATTCTGGCGGCGCTGCTGTCCGCGCGGCTGCACATCCTGAAGTCGGAAGGAAATTTGAATAACGAATTCGGCCTGCCTCTCACACTGCTGCATCTCGACGATCGCGCCGAAGCCGCCGTGGTAGAGCTGGGGATGTCGCACGCCGGTGAATTGCGGCGCTTGACGGAAATCGCGCAGCCGGATGTCGGCGTCGTCACCCGCGTGGCCACCGTGCACCTGGAATTTTTCGATTCCGTCGATCAAATTGCACTGGCCAAGCGCGAATTGATCGAAGGTTTGGCGCCGGAAAAAAGTTGGGCCGTGCTCAACGCCGACGATTCGCGCGTTGCGGAATTTGCGCGCGTCGCGCCGGGTCGCGTGATCACATTTGGTGTCGGTACGGCGCCCGCGCAATTTCGCGCCGAGGCCATCGAGGATCGCGGGCTCGACGGTTGCGCGTTCGATTTCATTTCGCCCGAAGGCCGCGCGCGTTTGGAATTGCCGCTCGCTGGCCGCCACAATATTTCAAATGCGCTCGCCGCTCTCGCGGCCGCCAGCGTTTGGGGTGTCGGCATAGCCGAAGCTAAGCGCGTGTTCCCGGCGCTTGCTCCCACGGGAATGCGGGGACGTCTTATGCATTTCGCGCCGGGTTTCACCGTGATGAACGATGCCTACAACTCGAATCCGGTCGCGCTTGAAGCCATGGTCGAATGGCTCGAAGCCGCGCGGGACACGCGGCGCCGGATTCTCGTCGCCGGCGAAATGCTCGAGCTCGGACCGCGCTCCCCTGAGTTGCATCGCGCGTCGGGCGCGCGCGCCGCGGCATCGGGCCGGATCGATTGGATCATCGGCGTGCAAGGCGACGCGCTTGAACTTGTGCGCGGCGCAATCGAAGCGGGCCAGCCCGACGCGCGCGCCGAATTTTTCCAAACCTCGGCGGATGCGGCGCGCGCCGTGGTCGATCTCGCCGCGCCCGGCGATCTGATTTTGGTGAAGGGCTCGCGCGGTGTGCGTATGGAGCGCGTTGTCGAAGCGCTCGAAGCGCGCTACGGCGCTCATGCGCCGGCGCCCGCGGCTGGCAATATCGCCGGGGGGCGCGGCTAACATGCTATACGTTCTATTTGGCCACGTGCTCGCGCGCTCGTATCACCCGCTCAACGTTTTCCGCTACATCACCGTGCGCACGGCGCTCGCCAGCCTGACGGCGCTGCTGCTTACCCTCATTCTCGGACCGTGGGTTGTGCGCCGCCTGCGCGAACTGCAAATCGGCCAATTCATTCGCGAAGAAGGGCCGCGCAGTCATCAAGCCAAGGCCGGCACGCCGACGATGGGCGGCGTTTTGATCGTGATGGCCACGGCGGTGCCCACGCTGCTGTGGGCCGATCTGAGCAACGGATTCGTTTTGCTCGCGCTGTTCGCGCTGGTGGGTTTCGGCGCAATCGGTTTTATCGACGACTACCGCAAAGTAGCGCGCCGCCGCAATCTCGGTCTGACCGCGCGTATCAAATTTTCTCTGCAGATCATAGTGTGTCTCGTGGTGGCGGCGACGCTGCTCTGGCTCACCGGCGACGGCGCTTATTCGACGCAGCTCAGCGTGCCGTTCTTCAAGAAATTTCACCCCGATCTGGTGATTCACAGTCTGGCGCATCACGGTCTGCTTGCTGTATTCGCTTTTTTGCCATTCTTGATTTTCGTCACCATCGTGATCGTCGGCTCGTCGAACGCCGTGAATCTCACCGACGGTCTTGACGGTCTCGCGATCGGCTGCGTGGTTGTCGCGGCTGGCGCTCTCACCGTGCTCACGTACATTACAAGTCACGCCGGATTTTCCGCCTATCTCGATATTCAGCATTTGCCCCAGGTGGGCGAGCTGACGGTTTTCTGCGGCGCGCTGGTCGGCGCCGCGCTCGGTTTCCTTTGGTACAACGCGCATCCGGCCGAAATCTTCATGGGCGATGTCGGCTCGCTCGCGCTCGGCGGCTCTATCGGTTTCGTCGCGGTGGCCATCAAGCAGGAAATCTTGCTGATTTCCGTCGGGGGAGTTTTCGTCCTCGAGGCCGTCTCCGTGATTCTCCAGGTCGCGTCATTTCGTCTGACGGGAAAACGTATTTTTCGCATGGCGCCACTGCATCATCATTTTGAAATGCTCGGCTGGAGCGAATCGAAGATCATCGTGCGATTCTGGATTGCCGCGTTGGTCTTCGCGCTGTTTTCGCTGACCACGCTGAAATTGAGGTAGGGACCTTGAAACCGGCCATCGATCTTATGGGCAAGCGCGTTCTGGTTGTCGGCCTCGCGCGCACCGGCATCGCGACGGCGCTCTTCTGCGCCGCTCGCGGAGCGCACGTTACTGCAAGCGAAGAACGTCCCGAACGCGAAGTCGCCGAAGCCGCCGAAAAATTGCGCGCCGCGGGATGCGCGCTCGAACTCGGCGGTCACACCGAGCGAACTTTCCTCGAGCAGGATCTGATTGTCCCTAGCCCCGGTGTGCCGCAGGACCTGCCGCCTCTGGCCGCCGCGCGCGCTCAAGAAATTCCGATTTGGAGTGAGATCGAACTGGCGTGGCGCTTTCTGCGCGGCCGCATGGTGGCCATCACCGGCTCGAATGGCAAGACCACCACGACTTCGCTCACCGCTCACATTCTTGAATCCGCCGGAGTGCCGGTGATCGTCGCCGGAAATATCGGCACGCCGCTGATCTCGCGCGTGGGCGAAAGCAGCGATTCGACGATCACGGTCACGGAAGTCAGCAGTTTTCAGCTCGAATGCATTCGCGATCTACGCCCGGATGTTGGCGTGCTGCTGAATCTCACGCCCGATCATCTGGATCGTCACGCTTCGTTTGAAGATTACAGCCGCGCCAAAGCGCGCATGTTTGAAAATCAAACCGAACAGGATTTCGCGGTTCTAAATGCCGACGATGCCAACGCTTCGCAGTACGCGCCCTCGCGACCGCGGATTTATTGGTTCAGCCGCACGAAACATGTTTCGAGCGGCGCGTTTCTGCGTGACGATGAGCTGGTCTTCCGCCGCGATGGCACCGAAACCGTGCTCCTGCGTCGCGGCGAAATCGGACTTCGCGGCGATCACAATGTGGAAAATGTTCTGGCCGCCGCCTGCGCCGCTCTGCTGGTCGGCGCCACGCCTTCGGCGGTCGCTTCCGGCGTGAGCACATTCGCGGGCGTCGAGCATCGCTTGGAATTTGTCGCGGAAATCGCCGGCGTTAGCTATTTCAACGACTCCAAAGCCACCAACGTTGACGCCACGCTCAAAGCCCTCGACGCTTTTCCCACCGGCGTGCTGGTTATTCTCGGCGGCAAAGACAAAGGCTGCGATTTTGGAATTCTTCGCAAATCCCTGCGCGAGCGCGCCCGCATGGTTCTGCTGATCGGCGCCGCGGCTGAGAAAATCGAATCGCAATTGCGTGGCGCTGTTCCCGTGGTCCACGCCGGCACGATCGAGCGCGCGGTTGAACTCGCATCCGAAAACGCGCGTCCGGGTGACACAGTTCTCCTCGCGCCCGCTTGCGCCAGTTTCGATCAATTCAAAAATTACGAGCATCGAGGCCGTGTTTTCAAACAGCTCGTGCGTCACTTGGCGCAAGCCCCGTCGGAGGGTAAAGCCGCAACCTCCGGAAAGAATCATTAACGATGCCGCGGCGTCTTGAGACCGATCGATGGCTTTTTCTCGCGACCATCGCGCTGTGCCTGATCGGCGCCGTGATGGTTTTCAGCGCCTCGGCCATGACGGCGCGCGAGCAATTCGGCAGCAGCTATCATTTTCTGCTGCGCCAATCGATCTGGCTGGTCGCCGGACTGGCCGGCATGCTCGTTCTGATGAACGTGGATTATCGCAAGTTCCGAAATCCCCCATTTCTTTTTACATCGTTGTTTGTTGTGCTGCTGCTCCTGGTCGGAGTTTTCTTCCTCGATCGCTCGCATGCCACGCATCGCTGGATTCGCGTCGGCCCCGCGAGCTTGCAGCCTTCGGAGTTCGCCAAGCTCGTGGTCATCTTCTATCTCGCATGGTTTCTCGAATTGCGCGTGCAAGGCCACGGCCCCGGCGTGCCTGGCGTGAACGATTGGCGACACTCTCTTGTGCCCGCCGTGGGTCCGGTGATCGCGCTCGCGTGCCTCGTCGTTTTTGAACCCGACCTCGGCACCGCCGTGCAAATTTTCATCGTGGCCTTCGCGCTCCTTTTCGCGGCCGGACTTTCGTGGACTTATGTGGGTGGCGCCGGCGCGTTCGCGGGGTTCTCAATTGTTTTGCTGATCGTGGATACATCCTATCGTTACCAGCGCGTCGTCGCGTTCCTGAACCCCACCGCCGATCCCCAGGGCCGCGGCTTTCAATTGATGCAGTCGCTCATCGCAGTAGGTTCTGGCGGACTCACCGGCGTCGGCTTGATGGAGAGCAAGCAAAAATTGTTTTATCTCCCCGAGGCCAGCACGGATTTTATTTTCGCCGTCATCTGCGAAGAGCTTGGTTTCCTCGGCGCGATATTTGTACTCTCCCTCTTCGCGGTCTACGGATGGCGCGGAATCCGCGCGGCGCTCGGCGCGCCTGACACCTTCGGCCGCCTCGTCGCCCTCGGCATCACCGTGATGGTCATCAGCCAGGCGCTGATTAATCTCGGCGTCGTGCTCGGCATGATGCCGACCAAGGGAATCCCGCTGCCGTTCATCAGTTATGGCGGATCGAGTTTGCTCGTAGTGTTGCTGGCTACAGGCGTGCTCCTCAATATCAGTCAGCACGCGGACTAAATGCTTACCGCGAGCGGAGGCGGAGAGAATGTCGGGCGCGCAGGCGGCGAACATGAACTTGCTCGTCGCGGGTGGCGGCACGGGCGGCCACGTTTTTCCCGCGCTGGCCATCGCGCGCGAATGGATGTCGCGCGGCGCGAATCGCACCGTGATTTTCGCCGGCACTTCGCGAGGCCTTGAAACGAAGCTCGTGCCCGAGGCCGGCCTGCCGCTCGAATTGATCCGTTCGGCCGGATGGAAGGGCCTCGGCGGCATGACGCTGGCGCGAAATCTTTCGCTGCTGCCGCTCGGCCTGTGGGATTCCGCCGCGATTTTGCGGCGCCACGAATTCGCGGCGGCGTTCGGCGTGGGTGGTTACGCGGCAGGACCCGTAATGTTGGCGGCGATTTGGAGAGATTTACCGACCGTGATCTTCGAACCCAACGCCGAGCCTGGCTTCACCAATCGCATTCTCGCCGCGATGGTCACGCGTGTCGCTACGGCCTACGCCGGGCCGGCGGAACATATTGGCCGCAAGGCCGTGCTCACCGGCTGCCCCGTGCGCGCGGAATTTTTTCGTGCGCCGGATGTGCAGCCCGCCGCGCCGTTCCGCTTGCTGATCACCGGTGGCAGCCAGGGCGCGCGCGCCATCAATCGCGCCGTCACGGGCGCGCTCGATTTGTTCGCTTCGCGCGCGCGACAACTTTCCATCGTTCACCAGACCGGCCCGCGTGACTATAATGATGTGCGCGCGGCGTACGAAGGCCGCGATCTTCGCGCGGAGGTTGCGCCGTTCATCGGCGACATGGCCGAACGATTTGCCCAGGCTCACCTGATTGTTTCCCGCGCCGGCGCCATCACTTCTTCCGAAATTGCCGCAGCCGGACGGGCCGCTATCTTCATTCCGTTCGGAGCCGCCGCCGATAGCCACCAATTGCGCAATGCGCAGGAATTTGAACGCGCAGGCGCCGGCCGCCTGATTCGCGAATCCGAACTTTCGCCCGCAAGCCTCGCGCAAACTATTTTTTCTCTGCTCGATAGCCCGCGGCAACTCATCGAGATGGGCGCGCGCGCACGCGCCATGGCGCGGCCCAACGCCGCGCGCGACGTCGTGAACGTGATCGAGCAGGCCGCGCAACTTGGAGTCTCCGCATGACCGCCGCGTTCCACAAATTTCGCCGCATCCACTTCGTCGGCATTGGCGGCATCGGAATGAGCGGTATCGCCGAGGTTCTGCTCACGCTCGGCTACACCGTTTCCGGCTCCGACGCGAAATCTTCGCCGATCACCGAGCGCTTGCAAACTCTCGGCGCGCAAATCAGCGAGGGCCACAGTGCCGCGAATGTGAGCGGCGCAAATGTTGTCGTGGTCTCCGCCGCGATTCGCCGCGACAATCCCGAACTCGCCGAAGCCGCGCGTCTGAAAATTCCCGTCATCCCGCGCGCCGAAATGCTCGCCGAATTGATGCGCCTGAAATATGGAATCGCCGTCGCCGGCGCTCACGGCAAAACCACCACCACTTCAATGATCGCTTCGGTTTTGGCCGCCGCCGATCTCGATCCCACATTCGTCGTCGGCGGACGCGTGAATCACGCCGGCGCCACCGCGCGTCTGGGCCGCGGCGATTACATGGTCGTCGAAGCCGATGAAAGCGACCGCTCTTTCCTTTTGCTTTCGCCCGCCGTCGCCGTCGTCACCAATATCGACCGCGAGCATCTCGATCAATACGCGTCGCTCGAGGATATCCAGCAAGTCTTCGCGCAGTTCGTCAATCGCATTCCTTTTTACGGTGCCGCTGTTCTGTGTATTGACGATGCAAACGTGCGCGCGATTCTTCCGCAAGTGCATCGCGCCGCAATCACCTACGGCGTTTCCGCGCAAGCCGATCTCGTCATCGGCGAAATCGAACTCAACGGCCTCGAAAGCCGTTTCCGTCTCACGCATCGCGGTCAGGATCTTGGTCTCTTCGCCTTGCATGGACCGCCCGGCGTGCACAATGTGCGCAATGCCGCCGCTGCCGCCGCCGTCGGACTCTACCTCGACGTCACGCCGGACCAAATTCGCAAAGGTTTGGCCGCCTTTACGGGCGTCGGCCGTCGCTTTGAAGTGAAAGTCGTCACCGGCGGCATCACTGTGATTGACGATTACGGCCATCATCCCGCCGAAATTCGCGCCACGCTCGAAGCCGCGCGCGGCTACAAGCGCCTGCTCGTTTTGTTTCAGCCGCATCGCTACACGCGCACCAAATATCTGTGGGACGATTTTTGCCACGCCTTCGATCGCGCCGACCTGCTGATCCTCGCCGACATTTATCCCGCGAGTGAAGTTCCGATCTCCGGCGTCACAAGCGAAGCTCTCGCCGCGGCCATCACCGCCGCGGGCCACACGAAAGTGATTTATCGCAGCACGCTGCAAGAGGGAATTGACGCCTTGCTCGCCGCCGTTCGTCCTGGCGACGCAATCCTCACCATCGGCGCCGGCAACGTCGGCCGCGCCGCCGACGAATTAGCTCTGCTCGTCGGCGCGCCTGTAACCAGCCGCCACGCGAAAGCTGTGAATCATGCGGATCACTGACGCCAAGCTTCTCGCCGCGCTCACCGAGCTGAACGTTCAGCATCTCCCCGGCGCGTCTCTCGCGGAGCGTACGTCGCTTAACATCGGCGGCAGCACCGATGTCCTGCTCGTCCGCCGCCACGCATCGCTTCCCGATCTGGTCTCGCTGCTGGATGCGGCGAAAATTCCGCATCGTTTCCTCGGCGGCGGCAGCAACGTCCTCATCGATGACGGCGAATTGCCCTGGGTTATCCTGCAACTCGCGCGCCAGGATCCCGAGATGCGTTTTGAGGGCGCATCCGTGTGGATCGATGCTGCCGCGGATTTGGGCCGCACTGTCACCACTTGCGCCAAGCGCGATCTCGGCGGCATGGAAGGCCTCATCGGCGTGCCCGGCAGTATCGGTGGCGCGCTGCGCATGAACGCCGGAGCCTACGGCACGCAAATCGGTTCGTTTGTTCGCGAAGTTGAGGTGTTTGAGTCTTCCCGGCGCGCCATTCGCACCCAGCGCGGCTCTGAAATTTCATTTGAATACCGCCACACTTCCTTTGCGCCGGATGATATTATGCTCTCGGTGAAACTCGAGCTTCCCTCCAAGCCCTACTCCGAAATTCTCGAAGGGATTCGCATCTGCAATCAGAAGCGCAGGGCCAGTCAGCCGCTCAATCAGAAAAGCGCCGGCTGTATTTTTAAGAACCCGCCGGGTTTTTCCGCCGGAAGAATGATCGATGAGCTTGGACTGAAAGGTTTCGCCGTGGGTGGCGCCCGCGTCAGCGATCGTCACGCCAATTTTTTCGTCAACGCCGGCGGAGCCACAGCCGCCGACATGCTGAATTTGATTTCCGAGGTTCGCGAGCGCGTGCGCCGCTCCTCGGACGTCTCGCTCGAAGAGGAAGTCATCGTGTGGAAGGCTTGAGCATCATGGAAAAAGAGCAGGAAGCCTATCTGCCGGAAGTGCTCGCCGAGGAAGAGCCGAAGTATCTGCGCCGGCAAAAACCTGTCGAAGTGCGCCGCCGCAATTTTGGCCCGAAATTCGGCAAGAAAAGCTGGCCGGTGTATCGCCGCGTGTTTGTGGGAGCGGCGATCGCCACGGTGTCTGGTCTCGTACTCGGTATCGCGGCGCATTTTCTGTTTTTCTCGCCTCGCGTCGCGCTCGCCAGCCTCGATCAAGTGGAAATCAGCGGCAATCGTTTCGTGCCCGCCGCCGCCGTTGCTTCGGTATTCGAACCGGACCTCGGCCGCAGCATCTTGCGCATCCCGCTCGATGCGCGCCGCCAGGAATTGGACGCGATGCCCTGGGTGGAATCCGTCGTGCTTCAGCGCGTACTGCCGAATCGCATCCGCGTTCAATTGACCGAGCGCGTGCCCGTCGCGTTCCTGCGACTGCCCGACGATCTCGCGCTGATTGACGCGAACGGCGTAATCCTCGAGCGGCCAATCGAAGCGGATTTTCATTTTCCGGTTGTCGGCGGAATTACCGATTCGCTCGCTTCTGCGGACCGCGCGCAACGCATGCGGAATTTCGCCGAATTCCTGAAAGATATCGAACTGGTTCGCCCCAATGCCGATGATCAGGTTAGTGAAGCCGATCTCTCCGACGTGCAGGATATTCGCGCGTCGATGATCGGCTTGGGCGATAGCCCCGTGCTTGTGCACTTCGGCGATTCCGATTTCGCGAATCGCTATCGCCTGCTGGTTGAAAATATCGATCAGTGGCGCAGCACGGCGGGGCGCGTGGATTCCGTCGATTTGCGTTTCGCGCGCCAGGTAGTTGTAAATCCGGAAAGCGGAACGGCCGCGCGCGCCATGCCGGCCGAGCAAGCTGCTGTGAAGCCATAGAAATTGCGACGCGGCGGTTTTCGCGGCGGATATTTTAGGAGTGGCGGAGTGGCGAAGAAAGAAAGACATCTGGTAGCGCTTGACGTCGGCAGCACGAAAACGTGCGCGCTGATTTCCGAGTGGGACGAATTCGGCGGCCTGAAGTTCCTTTCGATGGGCGCCGCGGAATCCAAGGGCATTCGCAAGGGCCTGATTGTAAATCTCGAAGCCGTGGCTGGATCGATTCGCCACGCGCTCGAAGTCGCGGAAGGCGTTGCGGGCGTGCCCGTCGAGCGCGCTGTAGTTGGCGTTGCTGGCGGGCACATCCACGGCGTCACCAGCCGCGGTGGAATCACGGTGGGCAACCGTCCCCGCGACATCGATCGCGAGGATGTTCGCCACGCCGTGGAAGCCGCACGCGGCGTCACGCTGCCCGAAGATCGTGTCGTGCTGCATGTGCTGCCGCAAGAGTTTTTGCTCGACGCGCAGGACAGCATTCGCGATCCAATCGGCATGGTCGGCCAGCGCCTCGAAGCCGACGTGCATCTCGTCACGTGCTCGGCGTCGGCGATGCAAAATCTCGTGATCGCCGCGAACCACGCCGGCGTTGAAGTCGCGGATACCGTGCTGGAACCGCTCGCCGCGGCTGAGGCTTGTCTTTCGCAGGACGAGCGCGAAATGGGCGTCTGCCTGCTTGAAATCGGCGGCGGCACAACTGAAATTATTGTTTTCTCCGGCGGAGTCGTGCGACACAGCGACGCGCTGCCCGTTGGCGGCGATCACTTCACCAACGATCTCGCCGTGGGCCTGCGCACGCCAATTCCCGAAGCCGAAAAAGTGAAGCGCGAACACGCCTGCGTCTGGCGCCAGCTCGAAGGCGAAGACCACGCGATTGAAATCGCCAGCGTGGGAGACCGCCCGCCGCGCATGATTTATTCGCGCATGCTGCATGATATCGTCGGTCCGCGCGCGCAGGAGTTGCTCGCGTTGGTTTCCGATAATTTGCGCCGCGCCGGTTTCAATGGACAATTGCCCGCGGGTTTCGTATTGTGCGGCGGCGGCGCCCGCTTGCGCGGTTTGCCGGAACTTGCGGAAAAGATTTTCAGCTTGCCCGTGCGCGTTGCTGCGCCGCGCGGACTCGATGGAATGCCCGAGGAACTCTCCCAGCCGGAATACGCCACCGGCGTCGGGTTGTTGTTGTATGCGGCTCGCGCGCGTCGTCAGATGCCCGCGCCGCCGCAGACGCTGGTGGCGAAAATCAAGAGCATGTTTGCCGGAGGCTGAGCACACCGCACCGGCAAGACACCAGGGGAGGCAACATGACGGCTAAAGAAAATGGAATCCGGATTTCTTTCAGCGACGAGCATCACGAAGGCGCTCGGATCAAAGTGATTGGTGTCGGCGGCGGCGGCTCGAACGCCGTCAACCGCATGATTCGCGCCAAAGTGGAAGGCGTGGAATTTGTCGGCGCCAATACCGATTTGCAGGCGCTGAAACTTTCGCAGGCGCCGGTGAAATTGCAACTCGGCGGCAAACTCACCAAGGGACTCGGCGCGGGCGCCAATCCCGAAGTCGGGCGCAAAGCGGCGCTGGAAGACACGGAAAAAATCATCGAAGCGCTGGAAGGCGCGGACATGATTTTCCTCACCGCCGGTCTCGGCGGCGGCACGGGCAGCGGCGCGGCGCCCGTGGTGGCTTCGCTTGCGAGCGAGTTGGGCGCGCTCACCGTCGCGGTCGTCACGAAACCTTTCGCGTTTGAAGGTAAGCGCCGCATGCTGCAAGCCGAACAGGCCCTTGCGGAACTTGTCGGTTGCGTTGATACCGTCATCGTGATTCCAAACGAGCGCTTGATGGAAACCGTCGAGCGCGGCACAAGTTTCTTTGAAGCGTTTCGCATCGCCGACGACATCTTGCGCCAGGCAGTGCAGGGCATCAGTGACATCATCACGATTCCCGGCATTATCAATCGCGATTTCGCCGATGTGAAAACGATCATGCAGGGCCAGGGATACGCCGTGATGGGCACCGCCGTGGCCACCGGTTCCAATCGCGCGATCGACGCCGCGAATCGCGCCATCAATAGCCCGCTGCTGGAGGACAATTCCATTCAGGGCGCGCAGGGCATCCTTATTAATGTCACCGGCTCGTCGAGCCTGACATTGCACGAAGTGCATGAGGCTAGCTCGATCATCCAGAAGGCCGCGCATGAGAACGCCAACATTATTTTCGGCGCCGTGCAGGACGACGCGATGAAGGAATCCGTGAAGATCACCGTAATCGCCGCCGGTTTCCGCGAAGCCGCGCGCAAAGCGCCGAACCAGCAACGCGCTTCCTATCTGCCGAAAACCTGGAAGGCCACGCGCGAACAACCCAACGTCGTCGAAGAAGTTCGCCAGAACGTTTCTGAAGTGATCCACCAGCAGGACGCCGCCGCCGACGATCTCGACGTGCCTACGTTCCTGCGCCGCTCGCCACAAAAAGCGTAGCTCGGCGTCGAGCTATCCGCGTCGCGCGCGGTGTAAACTTTCCGCGTGACCGGACAGATCCGCATTCTGGCGAGCGTGCTGACGGACCTTCGCGCCGCCGCGCGTGGTCACGCCGATCAAGAATGCTGCGGGCTGCTGGCCGCGCGTGATGGCGTGATCGCGACTCTGCTGCCCGCGGTGAACGCGCTCGCCAGCGCCACCGCGTACGAAATCGCGCCGCGCGAACTCTTCCGGTTGTTTCGCCGCATTCGCCGCGAACATCTTACGTTCGCCGGCATCTACCACTCGCATCCTGCCACCGACAACGTTCCCTCACCGCGCGACATCGAGCGGGCATTCTATCCCGATGCCGCATATTTCATTCTCTCCCCGCGTGACGACGCTCCCGCGCCGGTACGCGCATTTTCGATTCGCGCTGGCCACGTTACGGAACTCGAAATCATCGTGGTATAGGCCCCGCGCGGCGCTTTGGACTTCGTAGGGCATCCTGCTAGAATCCGTTAGGATTTCCTTTTCATGGCCGAGATTGAGCACAAACCGCGCATTGCCGTCGGCGCCGATCACGCCGGCTACCACGTCAAAGAAGCCGTGAAAAAATATCTCGAAACGTCCGGCTATCCCGTCGACGACATGGGCACATGGTCGGAAGAATCCGTCGATTATCCCGACTACGCGAAAAAAGTTGCCGATCGCGTTGTCGCTGGACAAGACGATTTCGGTTTTCTCGCGTGCGGAACGGGTATCGGAATGTCCATCGCCGCGAACAAGGTCGAGGGTGTTCGCGCGGCGCTGGCGCATGATGTGATGACGGCGCGTTTGGCGCGCCAGCACAACAATGCGAATGTGCTGACGCTCGGCGGCCGCGTCGTGACCGACGATCAGGCCATCGAGATTGTGAAAGATTTTCTGGCGACGGAATTTCGCGTTGGCCGCCATCAGCGGCGCATTGATAAGATCGCGGAACTCGATCGCGAGCGAGATGCGCACTCGAAAGTTTAGCGGCGGCTTTTGGTCGCCGCGATCCGAATAAGAACGCGGAAGGCAGCGCACCATTCCGGAAGCGAGCGTGAAGCTATGAACCCGATTACCTCTTCTCAAACGGATCGCATGAACTCTCCACTCGCCGAAGTGGATCCCGTCGTCGCGGAAATTCTTCGCGCCGAAGCCAAGCGCCAAGCCACCGGCCTTGAGCTGATTCCATCCGAAAATTTCGTTTCCGAAGCGGTGCTCGAAGCGATGGGCTCGGTTTTCACGAATAAATACGCCGAAGGTTCCGTCGGCCGGCGCTATTACGGCGGCTGCGAATTCGCCGATCAGGTGGAGCAGCTTGCGATCGATCGCGCGAAACAACTTTTCGGCGCCGAGCACGCGAACGTGCAGCCGCATTCCGGCACGCAAGCAAATGTTGCGGTTTACATGGCAGCGCTGAAACCGGGCGACACCGTGCTCGGAATGAATCTGGCGCATGGCGGGCATCTCACGCACGGCCATCCGCTGAATTTCTCCGGCATCATGTACAAGTTCATCGCGTACGGAGTGCGCCGCGATACGGAGATGATCGACTACGACGAACTCGCCGCGCTCGCCGCGGAGCATCGTCCGAAAATGATCGTCGTCGGCGCCAGCGCGTATTCGCGCGTGATCGATTTCGCGCGCATGGGAGAAATCGCGCGCTCGGTTGGCGCGTTGCTTTTCGTCGACATGGCGCACATTGCCGGCCTCGTGGCGGCTGGCGTGCACCCGAGCCCGGTGCCGCACGCGGATTACGTCACTTCCACCACTCACAAGACGCTGCGCGGACCGCGCGCGGGACTGATCCTGTGCCGCGAGCAGCACGCGAAAGATGTGGATCGCATACTGTTTCCCGGCACGCAGGGCGGTCCGCACATGCACATCATCGCGGCGAAAGCGGTGTGCTTCCTGGAAGCCATGCAGCCGGAATTCCGGCCGTACCAGCAGCAGATCGTGACCAACGCGCAGGCGCTCGCGAAGTCGATTGCGAGGCGCGGATTCCGGATCGTTTCCGGCGGAACGGACAATCATCTGTTCCTCGTCGATCTTCATTCGCGCGGCATCAAGGGCAAAGACGCGCAGCCGGCTCTCGATCGCGCCGCGATCACGGTGAACAAAAATTCGATTCCATTCGACCCGACGCCGCCGATGGTTGCCGGCGGAATTCGCATGGGCACGCCCGCGATCACGACGCGTGGCATGCGCGAGGGCGAAATGGAACCGATCGCGCAATGGATCGCTGAGATCCTGGAACACCTGGGCGACGCCGATCGCGAACGCAGCGTGCGCGCCGAAGTTCTCGAGTTCACCGCGCGTTTCCCGCTTTACCAGCGGCGATGGAGCGATGCGCGTCGCGATTGATATTCGCCGCGCCGGGGATTTCGGCCTCGGCACCTATACTCGCAACATCCTTTATCATCTGGCGCGCGCGGACCGCACGACGCGCTATCTGCTGATCGGCGAGCGGCGTCACTGGGAACTGTGCGGACGGCTTCCCGATAACTTCGAGTTCGTCGAGTTCGCCGCGCCGGTGGGATCTTTTCGCACCCACACGGCGCTTCCGTGGCTGCTGCGCCGGCTGCGCGTGGATTTGTTGCACATGCCGTGGTTCTACGCGCCGGCGATTGTGCCTTCCAAGCTGGTGATCACCGTGCACGACTTGACTGATGTGTTGCAGCCTGTCGTCGGCACGTCGTCGCCAGTGCAGGCGGGGCGGCTTTATTTCGCGCGGCGCGCGCTGGCCCGCGCCGACCGCGTGCTGGCGGTGTCGCAGGCGTCGAGACGCGATTTGTCCGGCGTGTTCGGCGTGAGCGAAGACAAGATCGAAGTGATCTATAACGCCGTGGACGATTTGTTTCTGCGCGAACCGGCGCCGGCGGACGCCGACACGGTGCTGGCGCGCCACGACATCACCGGTCCGTACGTGCTGTATGCCGGCAACATCAAGCCGCAAAAAAATCTCTCGCGATTGATCGAGGCGTTCGCCGTGGCCAAGGGCGAATTGGCGGACGATCCGCGCTATGCGCAACTGAAATTGCTGCTGATCGGCGACGCGATGAGCGAGCAATCGGATTTGCGGCGCGCCGTAGTGCGTTCGCGCGTGCGCGGCGACGTGAGGTTCCTCGGTTTTGTGCCGCAGAATGTGCTGCGCGTTTTCTACTCTCGGGCCGCGGCGTTCTTGTTTCCCTCGCTGTATGAAGGATTCGGATTGCCGCCACTTGAAGCCATGGCGCACGGCACGCCAGTGCTGACGTCCAACGTGTCGTCGATGCCAGAAGTGTTCGGCACGGCGGCGCTGCTGGTGAATCCGGAAAACGTGTTCGATATCGCGCGCGGCATCCGGCAAATCCTGACGGATGACGAGCTGCGAGCGACACTCGTCGAGCGCGGGCACGATCTGGTGCGGCGCTTTTCCTGGGAACGGTCGGCGGCGCAAGTGCGCTGTGTGTATGAAGATGTGCTGTCGCGAAAGAATTGATGCCGGCGAATCGCCGGTTGTTTTGTCTTTGAAATTTCCCGGTTTGACGGATGTCCCCACCCCCCTACCCTGTTTTTTGGAAGTGTTGATTCTAAAAGACTTTAAGTCCTTTGAGCCGGAAGTGTTGAAATGATTAGACTTTAAGTCCTTATTCCCAGAAGTGTTGATTCTAGTAGGCTTTAAAGTGTTCGTAATGAGCGAGATGCAGAAACTTGGAATTTTCCTGGAAGTGTTGATTCTGGGGAGCTTAGGGAGCGAAGATTGCAAAAATGGCTGAGTTTGTGCGGGTGAGATTGAGCGGCGCACGTGAAGAGTGGACGGGAAGGGCCTCGACGAGGGAGCCAGCCGGTAATGTTGTCCCAGCTTCATGCCGTAGTATAGCACGGCACGTACTGTTCTGTCAAGATTCTATGTAGTATAGTTATTCGAATACGCTGGAGTTTGAGGGCGCCCGGGGGCGACGATCGACGGGCTTGACAGGCAGCGAAGCGGCTGGCACCATGTAGATACGTTGTAGATACATGGAGGGCGCGATGAGGGCTGTGGTAAGGAAATGGGGGAACAGCGCTTCGGTGAGGATTCCCGCCGCTGTGCTGAAGGCGGCGCGCGTGAGTATGGACCAAGAGGTTGAAGTGCGAGAAGAGAAGGGCCGCATCGTGATCGAGCCGGCGCGGCGCAAGGAATATGACATCGCACGTCTCGTAAAAGCGATTACGCCCGACAATCTGCACGGGACGGTCGATTTGGGGGCCCCTGTCGGCAAAGAGGCGTGGTGATGGCGGACTCGTATGTGCCCGATGCCGGCGACATCGTTTGGATCAGTTTCAATCCGCAGGCTGGCCGAGAGCAGGCGGGACATCGACCCGCGATAGTGCTGAGCCCCGCGGCATACAACGCCAAGACGAGCTTGATGGTGTGCTGCCCGATGACAACGCAGATTAAGAATTATCCGTTTGAGGTCGCGATCTCGGGCGCAACCCCGAGCGCAATTCTGGCGGATCAGATCAAGAGTGTCGACTGGCGGAAGAGGAAGGCTCGGCGAAAAGGGAAGATCGCACCGGCTGAGTTGGCGGAGGTGCGAGATAAGATTCGGGCGCTGATCGGTTGAACTTCCCGGCGACCTTTTGCGGGGTTCCGGCACGGCGAAGAGATTTTTCCGAGCGGCGAATGCAAGGGAGCTCCTGACGTGATACTTGGTCGGGCCATCCACGATGGGCGGATCGGCTCGGATCGTGAAGGATGGGATGATCCAAGCGATTGCGGGGCTCGCGTTGGGATTCGTGGGCGCCTTTTTTGTGGGGCGCGCGATGCAGAGCCGGCTGTACGGCATTGGCGCCATCGATCCGATCGCGCTGGGCGGAGTTGCGGCGGTGTTGTTGGCGGCCGCGCTGCTCGCGTGCTACGTGCCGGCGCGGCGGGCCACCAAAGTCGATCCGATGGTGGCGCTGCGCGAGGAGTGACGCCCAAGTCGTCGTTCGCGTGGTGTCGAAGGGACGCCGGTCTTGCTACGCGGAAAGCGGATGGCCGATTTCCCAGTGATGGCCGTAGGGATCGGCGACGCGACCGATGCGCCAGCCGTGGCCTTCGCTGACGGGCCAGACTTCGGTTGCGCCAGCTTGGATCGCGCGCGCGAAGGCGGCATCGGGATCGGCGACGGTGAGAATCAGGCGCACCGAGCAACCGCCGAGAGTCTCGGGGCTGAAATTGCGGTGGTCGGGGGACTCGTCACTCACCCAGAATTCCGAGCCGTCAACGGAAAGTCTTGCGACCACGCCGCCGCGGCCCTCGTGGCGATAGACTTCGATCGCGCCGAACGCGGATTTGTAGAATTCGACGGCCTTGAGGCTTTCTCGGACTGACAACCACGGCGCGATGGTGCGGCGGAATGGCGCGGTTGCCGATGAATCTTGGGCCATGGGCCTCTCCTCAGTCGAAACTGAAAAAATATCGCGACCGTGTCAGGTCGCGCGCGAAATCGCGCTGCTGCCATTGGCCTTCGCGGACAGAATTTCCGAGAGAGGAAATTCTGGAGGCGCGCTAATCCGCGATTGCGGGTGCTTGGCGCGGAACGGTCCGCCGGCTTGCGGCGAGCGCCTGCCACGAAATCACGAAGGACGGCAGGAAACTGGCCGTGGCAATGACGCTCCAGATCACGGTGATGGCGCCGAACTCTCCCATGCGAACGATCGCGGGGATGGCGGTGATGGTGCGAACGACGATAAAGACGGCGGCGAAGGGATAGCTGCGCGTCATCCACTCGCGATGCTGCTGAACCCTGCCTGTGCGAATGCAGTAGAGACCTGTGGCGGTCGTCGCGATCCAGCCCACGGCCTGGATCAGAGAAGCCATGAATAGAGTGGGTGTGGCGAAGTGGAGCGATACCGCAAGCGAGAGCGGCGCAGATACGGCGACGCTGACGACATAGATGCGGCCGATGACGCGATGCAATTGCAGAAAACGCGCGCGCAGCCGATCCGAAAATTGGAACACTCCCAGGAAAAGCGCCAGCGCGCCTGGAATGCCATGCGCGAACATCAGCCAATGAATCGGCGCGTAGCGCTGCCGCAGGAACGAGTGGGGATCGAGGAGCGTGCGGTCGCGCGTGAGCACGACGAAGAGCGTCATCAATCCGAACGCAGCCCACAAAACGTATTTGAACCGGATTGGGCTTTTTCGAGCTGCGGTTGCCGGTGCGGCTATCGCCACAATCTCTCCATTACTCGCCGCGACCCATGGCGGCGCTACCAACGTGCGACGCACAATAACCGAAGATCATGAGGATTTCAATCGCGGCACTGATCGGGCCTGCGGCATCCGGCAATTGTTTTGACAGCGGCGTGCGGCGTCCTTACACTGACGAGCATGGAAGTACGCCTGAAGCCCGAAACGCAATCGCGGCTCAACGAACTGGCCTCCAAGAGCGGTCGCCCGACCGACGAATTGGTGGAAGACGCCATGGCTGGATATCTGGGCGAGGTGGCCGAAGTGCACGGAATGCTTGACAACCGCTATGATGAGCTTAAGAGCGGGAGCGTCAAGCCAGTCGACGGCGAGACCTTCTTCGAAAGCCTACGCCAGCGCGAAGACGAGCTTCTAAAGCGGCACCCTCCGAAATGAATATCGACCAGGGATTTGAGCTTCACCCTGGCGCCGTGCAGGACATCACCGAAATCTGGGAATTCATCGCGAGAGACAGTCCTTCTGCTGCGACGCACGTCCGCGAAGAAATCCTGGAGGCGATCCGCAAGCTTTTACAGTTTCCGCGGCAAGGCCACGAACGGCCTGATCTCAGTTCACGACCGCTGCGGTTTCAAACTGTGCGCGATTATCTCATCGTGTGCGCGCCAGACGAACGGCCGCTCATTGTGATTGCGGCTCTTCATGGTCGTCGCAGTCCTCGAATCATCGCAGCCGCATTGCGCGGGAGAGAATGAATCGGAAGGGTGATCGCGGATTCTCGCGTTGCCGCCCGTCTGCGTGAAGTTCGGCGCGTTGACAGCGCCGGAGCGCTCGACTACGCTTCTTCGTTCGTTGGACATTCAAGGAGAATCCTTTAATCGCATGGCTGAACAAAAATTGCCGACGCGCGCGGAAGATTTCAACGAGTGGTACAACCAGCTCGTCCTGAAAGCCGAATTGGCCGACTACGCGCCGGTGCGCGGCTGCATGATCGTGCGGCCGTACGGCTGGGCGCTCTGGGAAAATATTCAGGCGGCGCTCGACGGCCGATTCAAAGCCACGGGGCACGTGAATGCGGCGTTTCCGCTGTTGATTCCGCGGAGTTTCATCGATAAAGAAAAATCGCACGTCGCGGGATTTTCGCCGGAGCTGGCCGTGGTGACACACGGCGGCGGTGAAGAGCTGGAAGAGCCGCTGGTGATTCGGCCGACGTCGGAAACGATCATCGGCCACATGTACGCGAAGTGGATCCAGTCATATCGCGATTTGCCGCTGCTGATCAATCAGTGGAACAGCGTGGTGCGCTGGGAGTTGCGCACGAAACTTTTTCTGCGCACGCTGGAATTTTTCTGGCAGGAAGGGCACACGGCTCACGCGACGCTGGCTGAGGCCGAATTCGAGACGCGGCAGATGCTCGACATCTATACCGATTTCGGGATGAACGACGCGGCGTTGCCCGTAATTCCGGGACGCAAATCCGAAGCCGAGCGATTCGCCGGCGCCGATCAGACATTTTCGATCGAGGCCATGATGGGCGACGGGAAGGCGCTGCAATCGGGAACGTCGCACAACCTGGGACAAAATTTTGCGAAGGCATTTGAAATTAAATATCTCGATCCGGCGGGCGCACTGCAATATTGCTGGACGACGTCGTGGGGTTTGTCCACGCGAATCATCGGCGCGATCATCATGGTGCACGGCGACGATCAAGGATTGATCCTGCCGCCAAAGCTGGCGCCGATTCAGGCGGTGATCGTGCCGATCTGGAAGAACGATGCGGAGCGCGCGGCGACGCTCGGCGCGGCGGCGAGCGTGCGCGCAGCGCTGCTCGCGGAGGGAATCCGCACAAAGACCGACGAGCGCGAGGGTGCGAGCCCTGGATTTAAATTCAACGACTGGGAAATGCGCGGCGTGCCATTACGGATCGAGATCGGGCCGAAGGATGTGTCAAACAACGCGGTGGTGCTGGCACGGCGCGACAAACCGGGCAGGGAAGGCAAGACGCCGGTGCCGCAGGATGGCGTGGCTGCCGCGGTGAAAGAAGCTCTGGCGACGGTGCAGAAATCGTTGTTTGACCGCGCGCTGGCGTTTCGAGAGGCGCACACGCGCGAGCCTGCGAATTTCGAGGAGTTCAAGTCCGCGGTGGAGACGGGATTCGCGCGCGCGTTCTGGTGCGGGGCGGGCGATTGCGAACAAAAGATTAAGGAAGCGACGAAGGCCACGATGCGCTGTATTCCGCTGGAGCAGACGGGCGGCAGCGGGACGTGCATCTTCTGCGGGGCGGCGGCGGGGGAGCGAGCGATTTTTGCGAAGGCATATTGAGCTTTCGGGCGGCGGTGCTCAGACGTGGCCCAGCTAAGTCCTGTAGGTTCATCGTTGTAGGCCGGTGAGTGCGGCCCCGGTACCGGCCGGCGCGACGTACAGTAACTTCCTCGAATCACGGCCACAGACGCTTCATCGACACCTGGAGTGCCCGATGCTAGCATTGCAGCCGTGCCTCCTGAACCAATCTTCGCCGCGGATCATGTAAAGTCGCGCGCTCGCTCTGGTGAGCGCGGTGGCGCCGCGATAAAAACCATCATCTGGCTCGCGATCTTTGCGGTCTTTTGCTACGTATCGTTCGAAGTGGTGCCGGTATTGTTCGCCGAGTACGAGTTTCAGGACGACATTCAGACGGCGGCGCGGTATGCGCCGTACAATCGTTCCACCCTGGACGACGTAAAGGCGACGGTCCTGAAGGCGGCGCAATCGCACGATCTGCCGGTAACCGCGGCGGATATTACGGTCGCCCAACATGGTTACGGTGTGACGATCGATGTGGCTTACTCGGTGACGGTAAATTTGATGGTCTATCAATGGACGTTCGATTTCCATCCGTCGGCCACCAGCGTCACTCTTACCTGAACTCCGTTTAAACTCCTCTCGCATCTTTTCTTCATCCCTTGGTCCTCCCGGCGCCCGGCGGATTTTTGCGTGAGGGGCAAGCACCCTGTAAACTCTGTACTGGTGGGGCTTATATGTTGGCGGGCTTCCTGCGGAGCTCGCACCCGATAGGAGCCGCACCCGATTTGTTGGGGATTCGCATCCTAGTAGAAGTATGCGGTAGAAGCATTCGCGTTTTGCGGCGGAGTCGGGAGTCTCTTTGAAGATCAGGGTGAGCCGGGGTTTCTGGACGTCCATTTGGGGCCTTTCGCTTCTCGGTCTGGCCGGCGCTGTATTCCTTACGGGCTTCGGCATCTTCACGTATTACTGGATTCATTACGCGCACATGATCGACGCGCGGCTTTCGGGCCAGATTTATCAGAGCAGCGCGCGCGTCTATGCCGCTCCGGAGCCGATCGCCGAAGGCGAAACCCTCACGGCCGCCGAATTGATCGCGCATCTGGAGCGTTCGAGTTATACAAGCGCGCAAACGGCGGGAGCGACGGGCTATTACTCGGTGAATGGCAATAGCGTCGAGGTTCATCCATCGCAAGATTCCTACTTCGAGGGCCATAACGCGCTGCGCGTGGCTTTTTCCGGCGGAAAAATTCAACGCATCGAACAGTTCGATACGGGCCAAGAAGTCGCAAACGCCGAAATCGAACCGGAGCTGCTGACGAATCTCTTCGACAGCACGCGTGAGAAGCGCCGCGTTGTGCAGTTCAACGAGATTCCGAAGGTGATGCTGGATGCTGTGCTTTCGGCCGAGGATAAGCGCTTCTTCGAGCACCCGGGCTTCGATCCGGTGCGCATACTGGGCGCGGCGTGGGCGGATTTGCGGCACGACGCGCGCGCACAAGGCGCCAGCACGATCACCATGCAAGTGTCGCGCAGCTTCTTCTTTTCGACGCAGCGCACCTGGAAACGCAAGGTAGCGGAGACGATGGTGTCGCTCGAACTCGAGCATCGCTTCACGAAGCAGCAGATTTTCGAGCTCTACGCCAATGAGATTTATCTCGGCAATCGCGGCAGCTTCGCGATTCACGGATTCGCCGAAGGCTCCTACGCGTACTTCAACAAGGATATGCAGAATCTGACGTTGGGCGAGGCCGCGTTTCTGGCCGGAATTATTCGCGCGCCCAATCGCTACTCGACCGTGGATCTGCGTCCGGAGCGCGCGGACGACGCGCGCGACCGCGTACTGACGCAAATGGTGGAGAACCGCGCGGCGACTCCCTCGGCGGCCGCCGCGGCGCGCAAGATTCCGTTGCATATCGCGAGCGCGGCGCTTGAGGGCAGCGCGGCGCCGTACTTCGTGGACATGGTGAAGGATCATCTGCTCAATAAATTTTCGGAATCGGATCTGCTCTCGCAGGATTTTCGCGTCTACACCACGATCGATCCCGACTTGCAGCGCGCCGCCACCGAGGCCGTCGAGATCGGCATGAAAAATGTGGATACGCAGCTCGCGAAGCGCTATGCGAAGTGGCACAAGCAGGGCGACGATTCGCGGCCGCAAGTGGCGCTGGTGGCTATCGATCCGCGCACGGGAGAAATCAAGGCCATGGTGGGCGGGCGCGATTACGGCGAGAGCCAGTTGAACCACGCGCTTTCCATGCGGCAGCCGGGCTCGGCGTTCAAACCGTTCGTGTATGCGGCGGCGTTTGACAATGCCGTCAGCGGCACGGAACCCATCCTGACGACGGCGACCACCGTGGACGATTCGCCGACGACGTTTGAATTCGACGGCAAGGACTACACGCCGAACAATTACGGCGAAGAATTTCACGGCACGGTGACGCTGCGCGAAGCGCTGACGTTTTCGCTGAACGTGGCCACGGTGAAAGTGGCGGAGATGGTGGGATACGGGCGCGTGGCCGAATTTGCGCGGCAGATGGGCCTGGCTTCAAACATTGAGCCGACGCCAGCGATGGCGCTGGGCGCGTATGAGATGACGCCGCTCGAAGTCGCCGGCGGTTACACCGTATTCGCCGATCGCGGCGTGCACGCGGATCCGATGTTTATTCGCAGCGTGCGCTCGTCGTCGGGCGACGTGCTGGAAAGTACGCAGCCGCGCACACGGCAGGCGCTCGATCCGCGCGTGGCGTACCTCGTGACCAGCGTGCTGGAAGACGTCGTGAATCGCGGCACTGGCTACACTGTGCGCGCGAGAGGCTTCACGGCGCCCGCGGCGGGGAAGACGGGAACTTCGCGCGACGGTTGGTTCGCCGGATACACCTCAAATCTCGAATGCATCGTGTGGGTGGGATTTGACGATAACCGCGACCTCACTCTTTCAGGCACGAATTCGGCCGCGCCGATATGGGCCGAATTTATGAAGCGCGCGGTCACTTTTCCCGCGTACTCGAATACGCAGGCGTTCGCGCCGCCTGACGGCATCACAACCGTGACCATCGATACGAATACTCTTGAGCTTGCCACGCCGTCGTGCCCCGATACTCGCGAAGAGGTTTACATCACCGGTACCGAGCCCACTCAATTCTGCAACGGCACAATGACCGCGACGCCGTCCGATTCCTGGCTCTCGCGCGTTTTCGGTGGCAGCGAACAGCCGAAAGCGCCGGCGGGCTCCGCCGCTGGCAGCGCGCCGGGCGGGCAATCTCCCGGTACGCCATCGGCCCAGGGTGACCAACAGTCTGACGCGTCAAAGAAAAAGGGTCTGATGCGCCGCATTTTTGGTATCTTCGGACCAGATAAGACGCCGGATAGCAGCCCTGGCAAGCAGGGCTCCGGCCAGTCTCAGCCGGGCGCGAACCCACCATCGAATTGATGCCTGGCTCGAGGGAGTCGCCATGACGCGATTTGCAATGGCGGCGGTTGCCTTAGCGTTTTGCCTCGGAACTGCGCCCGCACGCGGACAATCACCTTCTTCTGCTTCTAATGCCGCGCCGGCCTCCGCTACTGCTGCGCGTCAATCCGCGGCGCAACCCACGCATCCTATGACCGCGTTTCAGGCTGACCTGATTCGCGGGCAAGAGCTGATGGGCGCGAAGGACTACGACCGAGCCGTCACTTTATTCACCACGCTGACGCACCAAGATCCCAAGAGCTTCGCCGCCTGGAACATGCTGGGCGTAGCGTTGCAGCAGACCGGCCAAATCGATACGGCGCGCTGGGCATACACCCGCGCCACCAAGCTCAATTCAAAATTCGGCGAGGCTTACAACAACATCGGCACGACGTGGTACCAGGAGCAGCGATACGGCAAGGCGATTCGCGCCTATCAGAAGGCGATTGCCGTGGACCCGACTTTGGCCAGTGCATTCAGCAATATGGGTTGCGCTTATTTCAACGCGAAAAAATATCCCCAGGCGTTGGCCGCGTTCAATGAGGCGATCAGGCTCGATCCCGATGTTTTCTCGCTGAGCAGCCACGCCGGAACCGTATTGCAGGACCGCACGGTTTCCGACCACGGCGGATTTTATTTCCTGTTGGCGAAGTCGTACGCCGAACGCGACGACGCCCCTACCTGTGCGGAATATCTACGCAAGGCTTTCGATGAAGGCTACAAGGGCGTAGCGGCGGTGAAAACAGATCCGTCGTTTGCAAGGGTGCTGGCTTATCCCGGCGTGCAAGCGATTCTGGCCGAAGCGACGGCGGCGAACGAAGCCGTCAAGCCTCCGGCTGCGCCCGGCACGTAGTTGGTTCCAGGCGCGCCCTTCGAACGCGCGGCTCATTTTTCTGGCAGACTCCAAGTAACGCCGCACCTGCTCTCATCGGAATCCCGCGGAGCGCCGTTGTGTTACGATAACCTCGCATGGCGCAGTTCTGGCTTCATCTCGCGGTCCTCGGCGTATTGACGGGTGTGTTAAGCAGCCCGCCGCGCGCGTCAAACGATTGGCGGCAGGTAACTTCCTCTCCTTCGGCGCTACCGGCCACAACGCAGGTGGCTCCCGCGGTCCACACGATTTTAGTGTTTCCATTTGAAAACCAAAGCCGCATGGCGAGCCTGGAATGGCTCAGCGAGGGATTGGCTGAGCTAACGGTCGATCGACTGGATGGCGGATCGCGATTCGTATTTTCGCGCGAGGATCGTCTGGACGCGCTCGAGCGCATGGGACTGCCGAGCACGGCGCAGTTTAGCGTCGCCACTATGATTGCAATCGCCAGGGAAGTTGGCGCCGACGATGTTGTGTTCGGCGCGTACACCTCCGATGGCAAGACGATCACGGTGACGGCGCGAGCGCTGCGTCTCGATCCGCCGGAGTTGTCCGGCGCGCTCACGGCTTCTGGGGCGCTCGCGAATCTGCTGGCATTGCACGCG
>JBAQYV010000189.1:0-6861 GCA_049790315.1 Candidatus Acidiferrales bacterium
GCAACCAGCGCATGCTCGTGGAATACAAACCGTTCGAGCCTGCCTTCTATCACACCGACATCGGCGATTGGGGCATGGCGCTGCTACTTTCAAAAGCCGCCGGGCCTCGCGCGAAAGTTCTCGTCGACACCGGGCACCACTATCAGGCGCAAAATATCGAGCAAATTGTTACGTGGCTCCTGGCCGATGGCATGCTCGCCGGCTTCCATTTTAATGATCGCCGGTACGCCGACGACGATCTCACGCTCGGCTCGATCGATCCGTACCAAATTTTCCGCATCTTCCACGAAATTAGTTTTTTCGAGTGGGAGACCAAGCAGCGCGCCGACATCGCCTACATGATCGATCAAAGTCACAATCTCAAAGGCAAAATGGAAGCGATGATTCAGACGGTGATGACCGCGCAGGAACTTTTTGCCAAGGCCGCCATCGTGGATCACGAAAAGCTTGCCGCCGCGCAGGCCAAAACAGAGCTCGTCGACGCAGAAAATTGCCTCAAGGATGCGTTCTCAACCGACGTGCGTCCCGCGATCCGCGATTGGGCTCGCTCGCGCGGATTGCCTGAGGATCCGCTCGAAGCCTTCCGCCAAAGCGGCTACCTCGAGCGCATCACAGCCGAGCGCGCCAAGAAAAACGCCGCAGCAGTTTCGAGCTACGCGTAGGGCGTTACTCGCAGCGCAGGCGGGCATCGCCGCCGAGACCGTAATCTGAGCCCGGCGCAGGTCGCCATCATCCTTGACGATTTGCGTCGGGCTATTTTGTTTTTAGGATTGTGTTTGAAAAGCGAAACTACCGTAGAAAAGCGTCCTGCAGTCCGCCATCCACCACAAGAACTTGCCCTGTGGTTTTCGACGAGCGATCCGACACCAGAAAATACGCGGCCTCGGCCTGATCTTCCGGCGTGATCGCGGCTTTCGTCAGTGTGCGCTCGGCATAAAATTCCGATAATTTGTGCCGCAGCGAATCGGTGTCCTCAGTTTCCGTAAAGGCAATCCCGTATTTCACCAGCGAAGAAATCACGCGGTCGCGCGGAAACATCGTCGATCCCGCCACAACCGTCGCCGGCGCCAATCCATTCACGCGCACCAGCGGCGCCAATTCCACCGCCAACCCGCGCACCAAATGATTCGCCGCGGCCTTCGAAGTGTCGTACGCCAGCGAACCTTTTTTCGACACCACGGCATTCACGCTCGTCGTCAGCACCAGGCTCCCGCGCAGCCCCTGCCGTTCCCACACCGCGCGCGCTTCCTCGGCCACAAGGTAGCTGCCTTGCACGTTGATATCGAACGTCAATTTCCACTGGCTGTCCGTCACGTGTCCCGTTTTGTCCGGCGGCACAAAAATTCCCGCCGTCACCACCACGTGATCCACGCCGCCGTACGCCAGAACGGTCTGCTTCAACATTTCGCGTACGCTCGCGCGATCCGTAATATTCACCGACAATCCCACTGCTGGCCCGCTGCGCGAAATTCCCGTGCCTGCCACGCCGATTCCCACGCCATACACGTCGGTTAATTCCTTGGCAGTTGCGGTGGCCGCTTCCAGATTCAGATCCGCGCACACTACGTGCGCCCCCTCGCGCGCCAGACGATGCGCCACAGCGCGCCCGATCCCGCTGCCCGCGCCGATCACCACTACAACCGCGCGCGCCAATTCTTTCTCCGCCGGCATGCGCTTCAGCTTCGCTTCTTCCAGAAGCCAATATTCGATGTCGAACGCCTCCTGCTGCGGCAGCGCAATATATTCGTCAATGGCTTCCGCACCGCGCATCACCTCTACCGCGCAATTGTAAAATTCCGCTGTCACGCGCGATTCGCTCTTGTCCTTGCCCCACGCGATCATTCCGATGCCGGGAATCAGCATCACCGTCGGATTCGGATCGCGCATCGCGGGAGAGTTGGGCCGCTTACACCGGTTGTAATATGCCGCGTAGTCCTTGCGATATTGTCCGAGTCCCGCCGCGAGCTTCTGTTTCAATTCCTCGACGCTTTCCTTCTCGCCGTTCCAATCCACATGAAGCGGCTTAATCTTCGTCCGCAGAAAATGATCCGGACACGAAGTCCCCAGCTCCGCCAGCCGCGTAGCGTCCCGGCTGTTCACAAATCGCAGAATTGCCGCATTTGACTCCACCGTAGCCACAAAGCGCCGCGCTTTGGAAATCTCGCCACGCAACCACGGCAGCAGCTCGAACAAGATTTCATTTCGTTTCGCGTCATCGAGCGTCGCGTACTTCGCGCCACCAAAAGTTTTTTCGCCTTTGTCGCGCGCCTCGATGTACGCCGCCGCCTTCTCGATCAGCGCCAGCGTCAGGTCGTAGCATTCCTTGTTTCCGTTGGCCCAATTGATCACGCCGTGCTGTCCCAGAATCACGCCCTTCCATTTCGGATTCGCTTTTGCCAGCCGCTCGAGCTCCAATCCCAATTCAAATCCCGGACGCAGCCACGGCGTCCATCCCATCTCGCCGCCAAACACTTCTCGCGTCAATTCTTCCGATCGCCGCGCCGCCGCGATCGCGATTACCGAGTTCGGATGCATGTGATCGATATGCCGCGCCGGCACAAACGCATGCAGTGGCGTATCGATCGAAGCCGCGCGCGGATTCAAATTGAACGCGCAGTGCGGATACATCCCCACCATTTTGTCTTCAGCCTCGGTCTTCGGTCCGCGCGGTGACATTCCCGCGTACAACGATTGCAGCCCCTTCAGTTTGTCCTCGTACAGCGAGGCAAAATTCGCAAGTGTGCTCGTGCGCAAATCCCCGCCCGAGCCTTTCACCCACAGCACTTCCACCTCGCGCCCCGTCAGAGGATCATGCTCCAGGCATTTCGCCGACGTATTTCCCCCGCCCGTATTCGTGATCCGTTGGTCCGAGCCCAACAAGTTCGAGCGGTACACCAGCCCCTCGCGTGGTGAAAGTTTCACCGCGTGCTCGTCGTCCCACAAATAATTTACGTACTTCATTCCCACCACTTCATTCCGCACGGTCATGATTCAGCCTTCCGATTTCGATGATCTCGATAAATGGGCAAAAAGAATTGTTCACGGCAGATGAAACACTTCCGCCAGCGACGACAATTGCTCGTCCGCGCGCCGTCCCGATGCGGACTCGAAAAAATCCGCCATCTCGGTTTGCCAGCGATGATTCACGTCGGTCACCGCCATTTGTTCGATGGCGCGCGAAAAATCCGGCGTCTCCACGTATCCCACCAGCAGCCCATCTTCGCGCAGAAACAGGGAATAGTTGTACCAACCCGCTTTGTGCAGGGCTTCGCGCATTTCCGGCCACACATCCGCGTGCCGGCGTTTGTATTCCTCGAGGCGATCGGGTTTGACTTTTAACAGAAAACAGACGCGCTTCAGCGGTTCGTTGGCCATAGCGGACCTTATTCCTCCTAGAATCAAGTCCCCTAAAATCGGGCGTAGACTGCCCGAACGCAACGATGCTCGCCTCTCGCGCTCGCATGGTTCTGGCTCTCGCGATGATATCACAATTGAACTTTGCGTTTTTCCGCGCTGCGCCGCCCGCGTTTCTCTATCGAATTCTCTTTCCCCTTGCTTGCTCACGCGTGCCCGCCATAGACTTGCGCGTCCCAATGAGATCCCGCGCCGTGCACATGAGCGAAAGTCCGCTCTGAGCGCGAGGCTCCCGGCAAGATGCGCTCGCGCGGTAAAGTAAATATGAAAGGGGGAGCTTTCGCGTCAATAAAATGTCTCGAGACGCCACCTGCTTGGCCTTCGATTTAGGCGCCGAAAGCGGACGCGCCATCATCGGCCGCGTTCGCTCCGGCAAGCTTTCCATCGACGAGCTGCGCCGTTTCCGCAATGAGCCTGTGCGTTACGCCGGCACCCTGCACTGGGATGCCCCGCGCCTGTGGCACGAAATGCAAGCCGCGCTTTCCGCACTTGCCGCCGCCGATCCCGTCGATTCCATCGGCGTCGATACTTGGGGCGTCGACTACGCCCTGCTCGGCGAAAATGGCGTGCTTCTCGAGAATCCCTATCACTATCGCGATGCGCGTACCGACGGCGTCATGCAGCGCGTGCAAAAGCAATTGACGCCCGAATTTATCTACCGCATCACCGGCATCCAATTTCTCCCGTTCAACACGCTTTACCAGCTCGCCGCCGCGGCTGAGCGCACGCCGCAATTGCTCGCGCTCGCGCAGCATTTCGTCACCATGCCCGATCTTTTTCATTTTTGGATGACGGGCAAGGCGACGTGCGAATACACAAACGCGTCCACCACGCAATTCCTCGACATTCACAAGCGCGCCTGGTCCACCGAGCTGCTCGGCAAACTCAACATTCCCACACATTTCCTCACGCCGCTCGTCGAAGCCGGCGCCGTCCTTGGACCGCTGCTTCCCGAATTGCGCGCCCGCGCCTCTGACGCCCTTGCACGCACCGTCGTCGTCGCCCCCGCGTGTCACGATACCGGTTCCGCTTTCGCCGCCGTTCACTCCGGCGGACGCACCGCGCTGCTCAGTTCCGGCACGTGGTCATTGCTGGGCGCGGAATCGCCGAAGCCCGTCGTCAGCGACGAAGCCTTGAAATTAAATTTCACGAACGAAGGCGGCGTCTTCGGCACCGTTCGTATCCTCAAGAACATCACCGGCATGTGGCTTCTCGAAAGTTGCCGCCGCTCATGGGCCGCGAAGCACAGTCAGGAATTCGCGCACAGCGATCTGCTCGCCGAAGCCGCTGCCGCCGAGCCGTTGCAGCATTTGTTCGATCCCGATGATCCGTCCTTCAGCCATCCGCCCGACATGCCCGCCGCGATTGACGCCTTTTGCGAGCGCACCAGCCAGCCGAAGCCCGCGCATCCCGGCGCCTACGCCCGCGCCATTCTCGAAAGCCTCGCGCTGAAATATCGCGTGGTCCTGGAATCGCTCGAAACGCTGACCGGCACCAAATTCGAAGAACTTCGCATCGTAGGCGGCGGCTGCCAAAACGATCTGCTCAATCAATTCGCCGCCGACGCCACATCCCATCGCGTAGTCGCCGGCCCCGTCGAAGCCACAGCCCTGGGCAATGTCGCAATTCAACTAGTAGGCATCGGCGCCGTGGCCGGCCTGGCGCAAGCCCGCGATCTGATCGCCGCCAGCTTTCCACCGCGCATTTTTGAACCACGCGCCACCGCGCCATGGGACAATGCCTACCGCAATTTCAAATCGCTCTTGTCCGTGTCTTCGTAACGGCGACCTTCAGGTCGCCATCTTCGGCGCGAGGATTGAACGTAACAATGAAACGCCACAAGTCTAAGATGATGCATGCGGATGACGCAGTAGGTGCCGCCCCCACCGTTTTTAAGGGCGCGCTTCTTGCCGTTGCTCCCCGCTTTACGTCGCGGAGGCCGTCACGCCTGCATCGCCGACCCATCGAGGCAACGATGAAACTCTACAAACTTGAACGCGGCGCCGCCCTCGAAACTGCCGCCGACGTCTCCAATCGCCGCCCACCAAAACACCGTCATTCTGAGCGAAGAGGCGACTCTTTCCTCCCCTCGTCCGCGCTGCGCGGACGAGTCGCCTCGCAGTCGAAGAATCCCTCTTCGCTGGCGCCAAGGACTCCGCATGCGCGCACGGTCCCTGCCGTAGCTGTGGCTTCATGTAGCGGCGACGTTCAGGTCGCCGTCGCCGGCTCACCGAGGCGACGATGAAACTCTACAAACTTGAACGCGGCGCCGGCATCGAAACCTCCAACGGCTTCTATCGCCTTGCCAACGAGGATTGGGACGAACTTCTGAATCGTGAAAATCTCCCGCGCTATCTAGCGCGCTCAATCAAAAATCTTTCATCGTCCGTCGCGTCGGCCGATGCGCCCCCCAACATCCTCGCCCCCATCTCCCAACAAGAAGTCTGGGCCGCGGGCGTCACCTACCATCGCAGCCGCACCGCGCGCCGCGAAGAATCGAAAGACGCCGGCGGCGGCAACTTCTACGACCGCGTCTACACCGCTAAGCGCCCCGAGCTTTTCTTCAAGGCGAATCCGCAAAGTGTCTCCGGCCACGGCGACCCCATCCGCATCCGCCGCGATTCCAAATGGAATGTACCCGAGCCAGAACTCGTCGCCGCCGTCAATGCGCGCGGCCGAATCATCGGCTACACAATCGGCAACGACGTCAGTTCCCGCGACATCGAAGGCGAAAATCCCCTTTATCTTCCGCAAGCCAAGGTCTACCAACGCAGTTGCGCCCTGGGCCCTGGCATCCTGCTCACGGAAGGGAAACTTCCAAACTCCACGCGCATCGATCTAGAAATCCTGCGCGGCGACCGGACTGCGCGGAGCGCAATGCTTAAATCGACTGCGCGGAGCGCAATGCTTAAATCGACTGCGCGGGGCGCATTGCTTAAATCGACTGCGCGGAGCGCATTGCTTAAATCGGCTGCGCGGAGCGCATTGCCTCAACGTACCGTCTTTCGCGGCTCGACCACGCTAGCCCAACTAAAGCGCACTCCCGCGAAGCTGGTCGAATTCCTCTACCGCGAAAACGCCTTCCCACACGGCTGCTTCCTTTTCACCGGCACCGGCATCGTCCCCCCCGATTCCTTCACCCTCCGCCCCCGCGACGAAGTCCGCATCTCCATCACCGGAATCGGCACCCTAACCAACGTAGTGGAGCAGTTGTCCCGCTCCGCCCGCCCCTAACGTCGCTCCGCGCGCGCCCTGGGTACTCCACGTGTATAACTAAACCAATGCGGTATCCATGGAGAGAATTTCGCCGAGCAAAGTAACCGCAGCGCGAGTTCGCAAAGTCGCTCCGCGAATACAACACCCTCGCGGCAGCCCCAGCGGGGCGGCATATTTTAGCCCAGGGCGTGAGCCCTGGGTACGATACGATACACGACCGAAGCCCCGGAG
>JBAQYV010000190.1:0-2279 GCA_049790315.1 Candidatus Acidiferrales bacterium
GCCAATTGGGAAACTAGTTTTGGAAGGAGGCCTCGCTTGAATAATCCGTCATCTCGAAAAATCAAGATTCGTTGCCATCTCGCAACACTGCTATCGATTGTCACGGTCTTCTTGCTTGTCGGAGACTTTCACGCGCAGGACAAGCCGAACTCCGGACCGGATGTGATCCTGTTTTCGAATGGAGAAAAACTAATCGGGCGCTTCGAAGGCTTTTCCGGCGGAGCGGCCAAGTTCAAGAGCGATACTGTGGGAGAAGTGATTGTGCCGTTGAACAAAATTCAGGAACTTCACACGTCGCAAAAGTTCGCCGTGATCACGAAGAATCTGAAACTTGGCAAAGCGGCCGCCGCAAGCCAGATTCCTCAGGGAACAATTTCAGTGGCCAATCAGAAAGTCGAAGTCGATGCGGGCAATGGGCAATCCCCACAAAGTATCGAGATCGCCAGTTTGGGCGATATTATTGATGAAGCCGGCTTCGAGCAAGCGTTGCATCGACCGGGGATTTTCGCAGATTGGAAGGGCGCGGTAACCGTCGGCAGCTCAATCGTTGAGGCGACCCAGAACAGTTTGAGCTTCAACACTTCCGTAAACCTTGTTCGCGCGACTCCATCCGTTTCCTGGTTGCCGCCGCGGGATCGGACCGCCATCGATTTCAGCGATTCCTACGGAACGGTGACGCAGCCCGACACACCGACGATTAAAACCTCCATCTACCATGCCGACGCGGAGCGCGACGAATATTTCACATCTCGATTCTACGCCCTCGGCTCCATCGCCTTTGACCACAACTTCTCTCAGGGGCTGGACCTGCAGCAGGTGTACGGCGGTGGCATCGGCTGGGCCGGGATCCAAAGACCTAATCAGACTTTGACTTTAAACGGCACCATCGACTACGAAAAACAATCGTTTCTGGGTCCCACTCACGATATAAACCTTGCCGACTCCATTTTCACCGAGACTTACAGTTTAAAATTTCATGACAACATTGCGATCCAGGAAAAACTCTCAGCGAGTCCCGCTTGGACAGATGCCCGGGCGTATTCCACTTATGCCAGCGTGGGGATCATCTTGCCGGTTCATAAGCGCTTCGGGTTCAATGCGAACGTGATCGACTCGTTTCTGAATGATCCGCCGCCCGACTTCAAGAAGAATTCCGTGCAGTTCACCACAGGCCTTAGTTACACGTTGCCGTGAGATTCGTATTTTCGCTCGACGCAATCCGCGAGCGTCACTGGCTGTCGGTAGCTCGCCGCCTGTGTGGTGAAAAGCCGCGCATGGAGACCATCGGCCGTCAGGAGTGAATCATGTGTCCCCTCTTCGGCGACTTGGCCATTTGTGAGTATCACGATTCGATCCGCGATTCGGACCGTAGAAAAGCGATGGGAAATCAGAAGCGCGATTTTCCCTTTCGTCAGCTCCGCAAAGTCCGCGCACACTTCGGCTTCCGCCGCCGCATCCAGGGAAGCAGTGGGTTCATCTAGAATCAAGATTTGCGGATAGCGCAAACACGTGCGCGACCCAAGATAGAGCCGCTCAGAAACTCACTTCGCGCTCGATTCGTACGGTGTGATGTCTGAGCTAATCGGGGAAGGAGTGTATTCCAGCGGACACTGCGGAGCCGATATTCTGGTGGATGATTTGTGGCCGCGTTGATATGAAAAGAGACTTGCGAACATGTTGAGCGGACGGATCTGGGGGCAAGTCTCTACGGTTTTTCTTGCTTTGTTCTTTTCTCACGCCGCGTACGGCCAATCGCCGCAGTTGGACCAGCGAGCGCAGCCTCAGACACCCTCGCTCGCCCCGTCGAATCAAAACGCTTCGCTCTTGACTCCGATGAAGCCGCAGCCAAAGGATGCTCCGTACGTGCGCATCACGTCCCATCAGCGCCTTCGATGGATTGTGAGCAACTCAATCGGCCCCGCGGCGCTTGTGGTTGGAACATTCGGCCCGGCGTTCGGAACTGCTCTCGACCGGCCTGAGGAGTACGGACCCCATTGGGAAGGGTTCGGCGAGCGTTACGGACTGCGGCTCACCGGCATTATTCCTTCAAACATCATGGAGGCGGAGATCGGAACGGTTTGGGGAGAAGACCCACGTTACTTCCGTGCGCCCGACCAACATTTCGGTGGCCGTGTGAAAAACATCGTCAAGCAAACATTTGTGGCGCGTCGTCCAGATGGCGCGTTTGCGCCGGCTTACGCGCGCTTTATCGGCATCACGGGCAGCAGCTTTTTGTCGAACACCTGGCGTCCCGAGAGCGAGGCGAACACTCATGATGC